>CAYWXO010000030.1:0-20511 GCA_964462255.1 uncultured Thiobacillus sp.
GGCGGGGTGTGTTGGTGGCGGTGCGGTTGAAGGGGATCCGTTTGGGCAGGGGGCTTGCGCTGCCGGCTTGGCCGCTTTCGATGAGGGTGTAGCTGCCGCTTTGGTTGCCCTCGCCTTCTTTCTCGCCGAGTATTTTGGCTAGATAGGGGAGGCATTCGCGCAGTGTTGCCGCCAGTTTCCATGGTGGGTTGAGGATGAACAGGCCGCTGCCGTGCATGCCGAAGCCTTCGCGTGAGGCGGGGCGGATGCTGAGGGTGACGTCGAGCCATTCGACGTGTTTGATGTGGGTTAGCCGTTCGCTGAGGCGTTGTGCTTATGGGCGTTGCAACAGCGGCCGCCACAGCAGGTATATGCCGGTGGCGAAGCGTTGCAGGCTGTCGGTGAGTGCGTTGAAGACGTTTTGGTAGTCGGTTTTGTCTTCGTAGGAGGGGTCGATTAATACGAGGGCGCGGCGCGAGGGCGGCGGCAGCAGGGCTTTTAGGCCGGCGAATCCGTCGCCGCGCGTGACGATGATTTTGCCGCCGGCATCGGGGAAGGTTTTGCCGAGTAAATCGACATCGGTGGGGTGCATTTCAAATAGCCGCATCTGATCTTGCGGGCGGATGAGTTTGCTGGCGAGGTAGGGGGAGCCGGGGTAGAGGGTGAGTTTGCCGCTGGGGTTGAGGGCGCGGATCTGTGCGACGTATTCGGCGAGGGCGGCGGGCAGGTCGGTTTGTTGCCAGAGCCGGGTGATGCCCGTTTCGTATTCAGCATTTTGGCTGGCGTAGCCCGCATCAAGGCCATAAGCGCCGGCACCGGCGTGCGTGTCGATGTAGCTGTAGGGTTTGTCTTTTTGCGCGAGGTGGCGCAGTAGGTGGACGAGGACGAAGTGTTTGAGTACGTCGGCATGGTTGCCGGCATGAAAGGCGTGACGATAGCTGAGCATGTTTTAAGCGCGTGCGATGGGGTTTATGGGGTTGAGTGGGCGGGAGGGCGTGGAAGTGTATAGCGAGTGGGTTATAAACTGGCGGGTAGTTTAATTTTCTAGGATTGTTATGGAACGACGTGCGTTTATTAAATCGGCTGCGGCGGTGTCGGCGGGGACGTTGGCTTCGACGCTGGCTCCGAATGCGTTTGCCGATGGCCCGCTGGTGAAGTGGCATCTGGCTTCGAGTTTTCCGAAGACATTGGATACGCTGTATGGCGCGGCGACGGTGCTGTCGGATCGGTTGAATCAGATAAGCGGGGGCAAGTTTCAAGTGCGCGTGCATGCCGCCGGTGAGTTGGTGCCCGGTTTGCAGGTGCTTGATGCGGTGCAGGGCGGGACGGTGGAATGCGGCCATTCGGCGAGTTATTACTATGTCGGCAAGAATATGGCGTTTGCGTTTGATACCGCGCTGCCGTTTGGGTTGACCGCACGCCAGCAGAATGCGTGGATGTATGCCGGCGGTGGGTTGGCGCTGATGCGGGAGTTCTTCAAGCAGTACAACATTGTGCAGTTTCCCGGCGGCAATACCGGCGTCCAGATGGGCGGTTGGTTTCGCAAAGAGGTGAAATCTTTGGCTGATTTGCGGGGTTTGAAGATGCGTATTCCCGGCATTGGCGGGCAGATTATGGCCAAGCTGGGCGTGGTGCCGCAAACGCTGTCTGGCAGTGATATTTATCCTTCGCTGGAGCGCGGGGCGATTGATGCCGCTGAGTGGGTGGGCCCGTACGATGATGAAAAGCTGGGCTTTCAGAAAATCGCTAAATTTTATTATTACCCCGGTTGGTGGGAAGGCGGCGCGCAGCTTTCTTTTTACGTTAACGCGAAAAAGTGGGCGTCGCTGCCGGCGGTGTATAAGGCTGCGTTTGAGGCGGCCAGCGCGGAGGCGAATGTGAAGATGCTGGCGGAATATGACTTCAAGAATCCTCAATCTTTGATGCGCTTGGTTAAGCAGGGCGCGCAGTTGCGTGCGTTTCCGAAAGATGTGATGGATGCGGGTATGAAGGCGGCTTTTGCGCTGTATGACGATGAGGCGAAGAAGAATCCGGCGTTTGCGCGCATTTATGGTGAGTGGAAACGCTTCCGCGAGATGGAAATTCAGTGGTTTAAAGTGGCGGAGGCGTCATACGCCAACTTCATGTATTACGCGAAGTAGTGCGACATTTACGATGAGTGGGTCCGAAACAGGGCGGTTTTGTGAGAATATCGCGGCCGTTGAATTCGGATAAAAAACTCTTGTGGAGTGAATATGGTGTTATCCCGCACTAGTCAATACGCTGTTCAAGCCTTGATTTATATGGCGACACAACCCGCAGGCGAGCCGGTGCTGAACCGCGATATCGCCAGCAGGTTGAATGTGCCGGCACCTTATTTGGCTAAGATTTTGCAAGGTTTGAGTAAGCAGGGCTTGCTCGATTCGTTTCGCGGGCGTTTGGGTGGGTTTTGCCTGCGCGAGGGCATGCAGCAAACGACGTTGATGCAGATTTTGCTGCTGACCGAGGGGCCGGAATTCACCAAGAGCTGTATCTTGGGGTTGAAGGAGTGCTCTGATGAGACGGCTTGTCCGTTGCATTACAAGTGGATTCCCGTCAAAAAGAAAATCACGGCCTTGCTTAACGAGATGACTTTGGCGGAGTTGGCGAAGGCAGTGTTGACTGGAAAGTATCGTTTGGCTGATCTGCCGGCTGCGGCTTTGCCGCGTTAAAGCGGATCTTTTGTGTTCTAACTTGTGCGTTTGACGTGCTTTGTAATCTTGCGGGGGTATGGGTTGGCACACTATACTCTTGCGTCTTTTTCGCCGGATTTTCGGCTCTGAATAACCCACCGGAATGATTCCGGGGCGGCTGTAACTTAGGAGGCTTTATGTCTGCAACCAGCGTGGCTGCGGCCGAGCAGTACGACTACGAGATCATCAAGAAATTTTCTGTCATGGCCATCGTCTGGGCTGTGGTCGGCATGGCGGCGGGGGTGTTTATCGCCTCGCAATTAGCGTGGCCTTTTTTGAATTTTGATAGTCCGTATCTTTCTTTTGGTCGTTTTCGGCCGGTTCATACCGGGGCGGTAATCTTTGGTTTTGGGGGCTCTGCGCTGTTTGCAACCTCTTACTACGTGGTGCAGCGCACCTGCCAAACACGTTTGTTTGCGCCGGGGCTGGCAACCTTTACTTTCTGGGGCTGGCAAGCCGTTATCGTGCTGGCTGCGCTGTCTTATGTCACCGGCTTTAGCCAAGGGCGTGAGTACGCTGAAATGGAATGGCCGATTGATCTGCTGATTCTGTTTGTTTGGGTGGCGTATGGTGCCGTCTTTATCGGTACGCTGATGCAGCGCAAACAACCGCATATCTATGTGGCTAACTGGTTTTATTTGTCCTTTATTCTGGTGACGGCGTTACTGCATACCTTTAATAACCTTGCCGTGCCAGTCAGCCTGTTCAGCTTGAAGTCTTATAGCTTGTTCGCCGGTGCGCAAGATGCGATGACGCAATGGTGGTATGGCCATAACGCGGTCGGCTTCTTTTTGACCGCCGCTTTCCTGGGCATGATGTATTACTTTGTGCCGAAACATGCCGGCCGCCCGATCTATTCTTATCGTTTGTCGATTGTTCACTTTTGGGCGTTGTCGTTTATGTATATGTGGGTGGGAACTCACCATTTGCATTGGACTGCGCTGCCTGATTGGGCTTCTACCTTGGGCGCGACCTTCTCGATTATGTTGTTGCTACCCTCTTGGGGCGGCATGATCAACGGCATCATGACCCTGTCTGGCGCGTGGGATAAGCTGCGCACGGATCCGATTATGCGTTTTATGATTGTTGCGCTGTCGTTCTATGGCATGTCCACTTTTGAAGGCCCGCTGATGTCGCTGAAAGATGTCAATGCGCTGTCGCATTACACCGACTGGACGGTGGGTCATGTTCACTCGGGTGCGTTGGGCTGGGTGGCGATGATTGCGTTTGGCTCGCTCTATCACATGATTCCCAAGCTGTGGAATACGCAGATGTATAGCGTCCGTTTGATCAATTCACACTTCTGGCTGGCGACGATTGGCACTCTGCTTTACATCACCGCGATGTGGATTTCAGGTATCTCGCAAGGTTTGATGTGGCGTGCGTTTGATGACTTTGGCAATTTGCAGTATTCCTTCGTTGAGTCGGTCGCTGCCATGCATCCGTTCTATGCCATGCGTGCCATTGGCGGTATGTTCTTCCTGACCGGGATGTTGCTGATGGCCTACAACGTGTATGCAACGATACGCCAGGGTGTGCGTGCGGCTGAGTCTGCGCAGGCCCGTGCTGCTGTGGCCACTGCCTAAGACGAAAGAGGTTATTAAACATGTTCAAGAATTTCAAACACGAGAAAATTGAAACCAATGCCGGCCTGTTGCTGGTGCTGACCATGCTGGCGGTTAGTATTGGCGGCCTGGTTGAAATTGCCCCTTTATTCTTCTTGCAAGATACGACGGAGAAAGTGGACGGGGTGCGTCCCTATACGCCGCTTGAATCACGCGGGCGCGATATTTATATCCGCGAAGGCTGCTATACCTGCCATTCGCAGATGATTCGCCCGTTCCGTGATGAGCAATTGCGTTATGGACATTATTCGCTGGCGGCTGAATCGAAATACGATCATCCGTTCCAGTGGGGTTCCAAGCGGACCGGCCCTGATCTGGCGCGGGTGGGCGGCAAGTATTCCAATGAATGGCATGTTCAACACATGATCAAGCCGACTTCAGTGGTGCCGGAATCGGTGATGCCGAATTATCCGTGGTTGCAGGAAACGAAGTTGGATGTGTCTGATGTGGGCGATCGTTTGCGTGCGCTGCGCATGACGGGTGTGCCTTATTCGGCTAACGATGCGGAGTATCAGCGCAACGTTAAGCATTTTGGCGAGGATGTGGCCAAGACGCTGCATATTCCGGATGCCTTGAAGGTTCTGGTGGCGCAAGCCCAGGAAGGTAATTTTGATGGTGATCGCACCAGTGTTTCTGAAATGGATGCAATGATTGCCTATTTGCAGGTGCTGGGTACGATGGTTGATTTTAGTAAAATCAAACCTGAAGATCTGGTTAAGTTCCGCTAATGGACTGGTTTGCGCACCCTGAAAACACCAAGCCGCTTGGGCTGCTGATTTTTTTTGTCACCTTTTGTGCAATTGTGCTTTGGGTGTACGGCAGCAAAAAGCGGAGTGAAAAGTTGGAAGAGCACAAAAACATTCCATTTCTTGACGATGAAGACGACGTGAAGGACAAGTCAAATGGCTGACAACTCTCATAGCCACGCAAATTCTACTGGCGTGCAGACAACGGGGCACGTGTGGGATGGTGATCTGCAGGAATTGAATAATCCGCTGCCGGTTTGGTGGACTTATACGTTTTATGCCACCATGGTTTTTGCTTTGGTTTACTGGATTGCATACCCCTCTTGGCCCATTGGTAAGGGCTTTTTAACGGGTATGAATACGATAACCTATGTCAATGCTGAGGGCGTGGAAGAGTCTTGGCATTGGAATACACGGGCAAAATTGTTGAAAGAAACGCAGGAAGCTGCCATTGCGCAGAAGCCTTATTTAGATAAGGTCGCCGATTTGCCTTATGAGCAGATTGCGAAAGATCCTGAATTGAGTAGCTTTATTTTGTCGGCGGGCAAGGCGGTTTTTTCGGATAACTGCGCGGGCTGCCATCAATCTGGCGGACAGGGCAAAGTGGGGTTGTTCCCCAATTTGACCGATGACGATTGGTTGTATGGCGGAAGTTATGAAAATATCAATGAGTCGCTGACCAAAGGCCGGCGCGGCTATATGCCGCCCTACAATGAGTCGCTGGATGCCGCACAAATTGATGCTTTGGCGCATTATGTCTATTCGCTGTCTGGTGGTAACGCGGATGCAGCCAAGTCAAATGTCGGTAAGCAGGTGTTTCATTCTCAGTCTGGCGCGTGTTTTTACTGTCATGGTGACGATGCCAAAGGCCGCACGATTGTCGGTTCGGCTAATTTGACCGATAAGGTTTGGTTGTGGGCGGATGTGCCTGGCCTTGCCGATGATGCTGCCAAGATTGAGGCGATCAAGCAGGTGATTGCGGGTGGTTTGAATAAGGGCGTGATGCCGGCTTGGGAAGGGCGCTTGAATGCGCAGCAAATTAAATTGCTGACCGTTTATGTGCATGAGCTGGGTGGTGGTAAATAACGTTTTGTGTAGGGGATGCGCTGCGGTTAGTGCATCCGCTTGACCAAAATGAATCGCTAGTCTGGCGATAGCCCCGGTGAACCGGGGTTTTTCTTTTGTAGTGTTGATTTATGCAGACGCGTTTGTGTTTGAGGCAGCGTGGTTTGCCGTTATGCGGGTGGTCGTGTGGAAAATCATCAAACGGGTAATACGCTTTACTTTAAACGTGCGCCTATCGTACCGCGCTCGGTCAATGGACCGTTTCGTCGTTTTAAGTCGGCCATTCTTTGGCTTGGGTTTTTGGTGTATTTCTTGTTGCCTTGGTTGCCGTGGCAGCGAACGGATGGGCCGTCGCAAGCGGTGATGTTTGATATTCCCGGCCGACGTTATTACATCTTCGATTTGACGGTTTTTCCGCAGGATATTTTTTGGTTGGCCATTTTGTTGTTCATGGCGGCGGTGTTGCTGTTTTTTGCGACGGCGTTGGTGGGGCGTGCTTTTTGTGGTTATTTTTGTTTTCAGACGCTGTGGACCGATGCGTTTATTTGGTTGGAGCATTGGATTCAAGGTGAGCGGCCGCGTCGCTTGCGCTTGCTAAGAGAGTCTTGGCGTAATGGCGAGAAGTTGTTGAAGGTGGGCGGTACGCGGCTGATTTGGGCGTTGCTGTCTTTCTGGACGGCTTTTACGTTTGTGGCTTATTTCGCTTATGCGCCGGATATGTTGCGGCAGTTGTTTGCCGGTGAGGCGGCGGCCGCGGCGTATATCACTACCTTGGCGTTGACGTTGACCACTTATTTGTCTGCTGGTGTGTTGCGCGAGCATGTGTGTACGTTCATTTGTCCGTATGGCCGTTTTCAAAGTGTGATGTATGACCCGGAAACGCTTGCCGTGCATTATGACCAGCGGCGCGGGGAAGGGGCGACCGGCCGGATCACCGCGCGCAAGGGAACACGGACGCTGGAAGAGCGGGTGGCGCAGGGGCATGGCGATTGTGTGGATTGCGGTTTGTGTGTGCAGGTGTGCCCGGTGGGGATCGATATCCGTGAGGGTTTGCAATACAAATGTATTTCGTGCGGTTTGTGTGTGGATGCTTGTAACACCATCATGGATCGCATGGGCTGGCAGCAAGGTTTGATTCGCTACGATTCTGAAGTCAATTTGTCGTTGGCGAAACCGGCACCGGTGAAGTTGCATTGGAAGAGCCTCAAGGTATTGGGTTACGGGGTGTCTTTGCTGTTGATGACGGCGTATCTGGTTTATGACATGACGCACCGCAACAGTTTTGAACATAGCGTGCAGCAAATTCGGCAGCCGTTATTTGTGACTTTGTCAGATGGATCTATTCAGAACCGTTATCAGATTCGGTTGACTAACATTTCCGGGGCGGAGGAGCGCTATTCAATCAAGGCGAAGGGGTTGCCGGCGGAGGCTCTCGATTTGGGTAATTTTCAGGAAGTGACGATCAAGAACGGTAAGAGTGTGATTATTCAGGCCAAGGTGAAGTTGGCACCGCAACGCGCGAGTCAGATTGATCATTTTGATTTTGTGATTCAAACCAGCGCGGGTGATACGGTGGTGGATCCGGTTCGATTTTTTACTCAGCATTGAGCTGGGCGTGAGGGCGAGATGAATTTGTTTGTGTCGATTTTTGGTGGCATGGTGTTGACGGTGATTTTGTTCGGTGCCGTGCGTGCGATGCGGTTGTCCAGCTTTTGGGCGGCGGTTATTTCGGCGGGGCTGCCGAGTCTGGCTTATATGCTCTATTCGATTGCCGCTTGGCCGGGGCTGGATGTTTTGACGATACATGTGGTGGCGTTTCCTACGGTGGCGCTGTTGCTGTTTCAGATGGGCGGGATGAAAGATGCGCCGGCGGAAAAAATCCATTGGGTGCCCAAATTGTTGGTGGCTTTTTTTGTGCTGATTACCGGGGTGCTGGGGACGTTTGTTTATATTGCCGGTAATGGGGTGCCGCCTTCGGTTGCTCAGTGGCTGTTGCCGAATGCGGCGGGAAAATCGATTTATACCGGTTTCGCCGGGGTGGTGGCGCATGGTGGTGAGGCTAGCAAGAGCATTTCCGCTCACCGCACGATGGAGGCCAAGCTGGCGCGTTTGGGGTGGAAAGTTGAGGTGAGTGGGTTGGATGTGTTGCGTGCCGGCTACGCGACTGAAGTGGTCGTTATGCTGACGAATCAGCTCGATTTGCCGGTTTCGGATGTGGTGGTGTCGTTGTTGTTGGGACGCCCTGGGCAAGAGGAACAAAGTCGTTTCGTGCTGGTGGATACGGGGGCTACGGGTTATCGTGCGCCGGTTTTGTTGCCGGCTTCTGGCGAGTGGTTGGCGAAACTTGTCTTTGAGCAGGCGGATGAGAGGATTGTTTTTGAGCGTGAGTTAGGTAAAGAATAATGTGTTCCAGGTGATGTTCGGCTTTTGGCGTCTAGCTGAATTGAGTCCGTTTCATATATAATCAGCCAGTTTTCTATGGGCTTCGGCCCATTTTTTATTTCTTATCATGGATTTACAGACACTTATCGAACCGATTTTGGCAGGCATGGGCTACGAACTGGTCGCTTTCGAGCGCGCTGGCGGCGGGCTTCTGCGTTTATACATCGACAAACCGGAAGGGATTGTGGTTGAGGATTGTGCGCGGGTGAGTAATCAATTGACGCGCATGTTTCTGGTTGAAAATATTGATTATGAACGCTTGGAAGTTTCCTCTCCTGGTTTAGATCGGCCTTTAGTTAAGTTGGCTGATTTTGAGCGTTTTGCGGGTGAACGCGCTCATGTGCGTTTACATGCGCCGCTGGAAGGGCGTAAACGATTCACAGGCTTGTTGCGTGCCGCTTCAGATACGCTGCTGCAGTTGGAAGTTGATGGTGTAATGGTTGAAATACCCTTTATTGATATTGATTCGGCGCGGCTTGCGCCTGATTTTGATACGCGAACCAAGAAACCGGTGCGTGCTAAAAAATGAATATCAACAGAACGCCCGAAGAGAGTCGAGTCGTGAGTCAGTTTGCGCGATTTAAGAGAAGTTCAACCATGGACATAACCCGGAGGATGCAATGAGTCGGGATATCTTGATGCTGGCGGATGCGTTGGCGCGTGAAAAGAATGTGGCACCAGAGGTGGTGTTTGGCGCTCTGGAGTCTGCGCTGGCGCATGCTACCAAGAAGCAATTCGAAGAAGATGCCGATGTGCGCGTCGAGATCAATCATAAGACCGGTGAGTATCAAGCTTTTCGTTGCTGGGAGGTCTTGCCTGATGAGGCGGGGCTGGAGAATGCGGATCGACAATATTTGCTCTTTGAGGCGCGGGAAATTAATCCGGATATTCAGATTGGTGACTTTATTGAAGAGCCGATCGAGGCCATTGATTTTGGCCGTATTGGCGCGCAAGCGGCTAAACAGGTCATCCTGCAGAAAATTCGCGATGCTGAGCGCGAGCAGGTGTTGACCGATTTTCTGGCGCGTAATGATGCGTTGGTTTCCGGTACGATCAAACGGATGGAGCGGGGCAGCGCCGTGATTGAGTCGGGACGCATCGAGGGGCGCCTGGAAAAAGATCAGATGATTCCGAAAGAGAATTTGCGTGTCGGCGATCGCGTGCGTGCGTGTTTGCTGCGCGCTGAGCGGGGCGGTCGTGGCCCACAATTGACGCTTTCGCGCACCGCCCCGCAATTCATTATTGAGCTGTTTCGGTTGGAAGTGCCTGAGGTGGAAGAGGGCATCGTCGAGATCAAGGCGGCGGCGCGGGATCCGGGTATTCGCGCCAAAATTGCGGTTAAATCGAATGATCCGCGCGTTGATCCACAAGGAACTTGCATCGGTGTGCGCGGTTCGCGCGTGACGGCTGTAACGAATGAGCTGAACGGTGAACGCGTCGATATTGTGTTGTGGTCGCATGATCCGGCTCAATTTGTCATTAATGCGTTGTCTCCGGCTGTTGTCTCCAGCATTGTTGTCGATGAAGATAAACATGCGATGGATGTGGTGGTGGAGCCGGAACAGGTTGAAGTGGCTATCGGCCGCTATGGCCAGAATGTGCGCTTGGCTTCTGAGTTGTGCGGTTGGGTTATCAATATTCTTTCTGTTCAGGAGGCTGAACAGAAACATGAGCGGGAAGCTTCGGGCTTGATCAAGATGTTTATGATTAAGTTGGATGTCGATGAAGATGTCGCTCAGGTTCTTGTCGAAGAAGGCTTTACCAGTCTTGAAGAGGTGGCTTATGTGCCACTGGCCGAGATGCTGGAAATTGAGGCTTTTGGGGAAGAAACCGTCAACGAACTGCGTTCGCGCGCGCGGGATGCTCTGTTGACAGATGCCATCGTGCGCGAGGAGGCGGTTGAAACAGCATCAGCCGATTTGATGAGCGTGGCCGGTATGGATGAAAATACCGCCGCTGCGCTTACAGCTAAAGGCATTAATAACGCTGAAGATCTGGCCGATCTTGCCGTCGATGAGCTGGTTGAGCTTGTTGACATGGACGATGAGCGGGCCAAAGCGCTCATCATGACCGCGCGTGCGCCAATCTTGGCGGGGGCCTGACGAGGAAAAGCATGAACGTCAAACAGTTCGCAAGTGAACTCAAAGTCGATCCTGCACTGCTGATCAAGCAGTTGCAGTCGGCTGGAGTAACCATAAATAGCAGCGATGATGCGCTGAGTGATACAGACAAGACTTTGTTACTTGATTACCTGCGCGTTAAGCATGGGGCACCAGAGCCTAAAAGCAAAATTACGCTGACGCGTAAACAGTCAAGTGAACTTAAAACCGCGGATAGTGCTGGGCGTACCCGCACCGTTCAGGTTGAGGTGCGCAAAAAACGCGTGTTGATGAAGCGCGAAGGCAGCGGGCATGAGGTGGCAGCGCATGAGGTTGTTGCCCATGATGCTGTTGTTCATGATGCTGTTGCGCCGGAAATTGCGGGTCTTGATGCAGCGGTCGGTGCTTATGAGGTTCCCGCGTCTGAAGCTACCGAATTTGAAGCTACCGAATTTGAATCTCCTATATCTGAGATGGCTGAGATATCTGAGATGGCTGAGTCTGCTGTCGAGGTGTCAACTTCAGCGCGGGCTGAGCTTGAATCGGTTGTCGCTGTTGAAGCGACCGTTGCGGTTGCCGCAGCGGCTCTTGAGCCGATGGCAGAATCGGCCGCGCCAGTAGCAGAGTCCATTAGGGAAGCTAAGGCGGAAGTTGTCGCTGAAACTGTGGTTGAAAAGCGTCCTGTTGATCGCGTGGCTAAGCTTGAACCTAAGCTTGAATCTAAGCCTGAACCTAGGTCTGAATCCAGGTCTAAACCTGAAACGCCTAAACAATCTGCGAAGCAACCTGCGCAGCGACCCGCACAGAAATCGCAGTCTGGCAAGCCGCCTGCTGCTGGACGTGCAGTAGCGGCATCGGCTGAGGTGAAGTCTGCTCAGCTTGCGCAAGCAGGGGCTGAATTGGTTGAAGGGGCTGAAACTGCGACTCCGGCGACTCCGGGTGTTCGTCCGTCAATTTTGTCGCAGGCCGAGCGTCTTGCCCGTGAGCAGGAAGCAAAACGTCATGCGGCTTTGCGGGCTATCCAAGAGGCTGAACATAAGGCCAAACAAGATCGGGAAGCTTCTCGGCGACGTGCTGAAGAAGAGGCAAAACGACCCAAAGTCGTTCAGCCGCCGGCAGAGGCGAAGAAGCCCGTCGTTAAACAGGCGGCTGGGCCTAAGCCGGTAGTCACTAAGCCGGGAGAGGGTAAGCACGCTGAGGGTAGGCCGGCTGATGCTAAGCAAGCAGAGGGCAGGCAAGCTGACAGTAAGCAACCTGAGGCTAGGCAACCGGGTGTTAAGCCTGCTGTGGTTAAGCCGTCTGGCAAAAAACCTGCTGAGCATAGGCAGGCGGATCATAAGGGTGCCGAGCATAAGGGAACCGAGCACAGGGGAACCGAGCACAGGGGTACTGAACACCGGGGCCCTGACAATAGGGGCGCCGAAAATAGGGGGGCTGAGCACAAGACCGTCGAGCCACCTTCTGGTGAGGTTCGGCCTAGCGTTAAGCCTTCAGTCAAGCCGAAGGCCGATAAGTTAGCGGCGAAAAAGAGTAAGGATGAGCCGCAGGCTGGGAAGCGGCCGGGGCTGAAGACGCGGGGCATTACTGACACGAATGAAGGTTGGCGTTCGAAGAAAGGTCGCCATAAGTCTGATCATGAGCATGTGCCGCCACCGCCGGTTGAGGCCGTGGTGC
The DNA here is from genome assembly GCA_964462255.1 of uncultured Thiobacillus sp. GTDB lineage: Bacteria > Pseudomonadota > Gammaproteobacteria > Burkholderiales > Thiobacillaceae > PFJX01. The sequence continues at coordinate 12,342 of CAYWXO010000030.1, forward strand.
GTGAGGTAATGGTGCCAGAGACTATTACTGTTGCAGATTTGGCCCATAAAATGTCGGTGAAAGCCGCAGAGGTGATCAAGGCGCTTATGAAGATGGGTTCCATGGTCACGATCAACCAGATTCTCGATCAAGATACGGCAATGATTTTGGTGGAAGAATTGGGCCATATCGCTAAACCGGCCCCGATAGATACGCCTGAATCGTATCTGGAAGAAAGCGGTGAGATTTCTGAAGCGGTGTTGTTGCCGCGTGCGCCAGTTGTGACGGTGATGGGCCACGTTGACCACGGTAAAACGTCTTTGCTGGATGCGATTCGTCGCACCAAAGTGGCCGCCGGTGAGGCGGGTGGCATTACCCAGCATATCGGGGCTTATCACGTGGAAACGACGAAGGGAATGGTTACCTTCCTGGATACGCCGGGTCATGAGGCGTTCACGGCCATGCGTGCGCGCGGTGCCAAGGCAACCGATATTGTCATTTTGGTGGTGGCTGCCGATGATGGTGTTATGCCGCAAACGCGGGAGGCTATTCATCATGCCAAGGCCGCGAATGTGCCGATTGTGGTAGCCGTCAATAAGATTGATAAGGCGGAGGCGAATCCGGAAAAGATTCGTCAGGAAATTTCCAACGAAGGTGTGGTGCCGGAAGCTTGGGGTGGCGATGCGATGTTTGTTGATGTTTCCGCCAAGAAGGGGATCGGCATTGATGCGTTGCTGGATGCTATTTTGTTGCAGGCCGAAGTGCTGGAATTGAAAGCGCCGGTCGATGCGCCCGCCAAAGGGGTGGTGATTGAATCGCGTCTCGATAAGGGACGTGGGCCAGTGGCAACCATTCTGGTGCAATCTGGTACGTTGAAGCGGGGCGATGTGGTGCTGGCCGGTTCCGCGTTTGGTCGCGTTCGTGCCATGTTGGATGAAACGGGTAAACCTGTTGACCTGGCTGGGCCGGCTATTCCGGTTGAAATTCAGGGGCTTTCTGATGTGCCGGGTGCCGGTGAGGATGTGTTGGTGTTGCCCAACGAACGTAAAGCGCGTGAAATCGCTTTGTTCCGACAAGGCAAGTTCCGCGATGTCACCTTGGCGCGCAAGCAGGCGGCTAAATTGGAAAATATCTTTGAGAAGATGGGCGAGGGCGAGGAAGCTAAATCGCTGCCGATTATTCTCAAGGCCGATATGCAGGGTTCTTACGAGGGCTTGGCGCATGCGTTGGCTAAGTTGTCCACCAGCGAGGTCAAGGTCAATATCATCCATTCCGCGGTCGGTGCGATTTCTGAATCGGATGTGAATTTGGCGATTGCTTCCGGTGCGGTCATCATCGGTTTCAATGTGCGTGCCGATGCGCAGGCGCGTAAATTAGCCGAGTCGTCTGATGTTGATCTGCGTTACTACAACATTATTTATCAGGCAGTGGATGACGTAAAAGCCGCGATGGGCGGCATGCTTTCGCCTGAGAAGAAAGAAGTTGCGCTGGGTCTGGCGGAAATCCGTCAGGTGTTCCGCATCACCAAGGTGGGGGCAGTTGCCGGTTGCTATGTGCTGGAAGGGGTGTTGAAGCGTTCAGCGCGTGTGCGCGTGTTGCGCAATTTGGTGGTTATCCATGACGGCGAACTGGATTCTCTGAAGCGCTTTAAAGATGATGTGCGTGATGTTAAAGCCGGGTTTGAGTGCGGGTTGAATTTGAAGAATTTCAATGAAATTCAAGAAGGTGACCAACTCGAATGTTATGAAGAAATTGAGGTCGCGCGTACGCTTTAATGTTGATTTCCTATGTCGAATAACAACCCCCGTTCCCGTCGTGTTGCTGAACAGATCCGTCAGGAGCTGGCCATGCTCATTCTGCGCGAGGTGAAAGATCCGCGTGTTGCGGGCGTCTCCTTGACTGCTGTGGATGTCACCGCTGATCTCGAACATGCAAAAATCTGGTTTACTACGCTTAATGCCGATCACGATTCAGCCCGCAAAGGGTTGGCCAGTGCATCCGGTTTTTTGCGCAGTGAATTAGCCAAACGCATGAGTATTCGCATCGTTCCCAAGCTGGGTTTTCATTATGATCAATCGGTCGAGCGGGGCGCGCATCTGTCGCACTTGATTGATCAGGCGGTGGCAGAAGATCGTTTGCGTCCGCAGGATGACGCAATAATCCTCGAAAACCCCGAATGCGGCGGCAATGAAGCGCAAAATTGATGGCGTTTTGTTGCTGGATAAAGCGGCGGGCCTGAGTTCGAACAGTGCTTTGCAGAAGGCAAAACGGCTTTTTCGTGCGGAAAAGGCGGGTCATACCGGTACGTTGGATCCGTTTGCGACTGGGCTGTTGCCGCTTTGTTTGGGCGAGGCCACCAAGTTTTCTCAATTTCTGTTGGATGCCGATAAAGAGTATGTCGCTGAAATTAAATTAGGCGTTCGTACTTCCAGCGGCGATCCTGAAGGCGAGGTGATTGCTCGGCGTGCTGTTGAGGTCGGGCAAGCGGCGGTGCAGGCGGCGTTGTTGCGCTTTGTGGGCGATATTGAACAGGTTCCGCCGATGCATTCCGCACTCAAACATGCGGGACGTCCGCTTTATGAGTACGCGCGCAAAGGGATTGAAATTGAGCGTAAGGCACGTCAGGTCGTCGTGCGTGAGCTGGAGATCAAGTCCTGTTCTGTTGATGTTTGTGTGTTGCGCGTGTTGTGTGGCAAAGGTTTTTATGTGCGCGCTTTGGCGGATGATCTGGGTGAGGTGCTGGGATGTGGTGCGCATTTGCAAGCGTTGCGGCGTACCGGTGTCGGTCCCTTTCGGATTGAGCAGGCGCTGACGTTGGATGCGCTGTGGGCGTTGGAAAATACCGATAGCCCGGAAAACGCCGAAAACGTGGTAAACGCACAGCGCGATAAATTATTATTGCCGGCTGATATTTTGGTGCAGGCATTGCCAGAGTTGGTGCTGGATATTGAGGCGGCTTGGCAGATTTGCCACGGCCAACCGATCTGGTTGCCGCGTTTGTCAGTCGGTATGCAGTTTCGTTTGTATGCGCCAGATGCCCGTTTTTTGGGGGTCGGCGAAGTGGACAATGAAGGAAGAGTGGCACCCAGACGGTTGGTTGTTACTTGATTTATCCCTATGAATTGCTTGAGAAAATTAACCCTGCGCGAGTAAAATCCGCTTTTTTTGTTGGAGTGTTACCAAATGAGTGTTACGACTACCCAGAAGGCCCAGATTGTTCAAGATTACCAGCGTGCAGCCGCTGATACCGGTTCTCCGGAAGTTCAGGTCGCCCTGTTGACTGCGCGCATCAATGATCTGACCGGTCATTTCAAGGCGCATGCTAAAGATCACCATTCACGGCGTGGATTGTTGAAGATGGTTAGCCGCCGTCGTCGTCTGCTTGATTACCTTAAGGGCGAAAGTGCTACCAGCTATACCAAGCTGATTCAGCGCCTGGGCCTGCGTAAGTAATTTAGCCAGTCGATGCCCCATTCGGGGTCGGATCAATTATGTGGGTCAAGAAATCGTCGCATAGTGCGCGGTGTTAGTAAGTAGACAGATTAGGAAGAGAGTAGCGTGAATCCAGTCAAGAAGTCATTTCAGTATGGACGTCATACAGTCACCCTGGAAACTGGCGAAATAGCCCGCCAAGCCACCGGTGCAGTCATTGTGAATATGGACGACACCGTGGTGCTGGTTACCGTGGTGGCAAAAAACGAGGTCAAGCCCGGCCAGGATTTCTTTCCGCTGACTGTTGACTACCAGGAAAAGGCTTATGCTGCAGGACGTATTCCGGGCGGTTTCTTGAAGCGTGAGGCGAATAATTCAACCAAGGAAACTTTGATTAGCCGATTGATTGATCGTCCTATTCGCCCGCTCTTTCCTGAAGGTTACTTTAATGAAGTGCAGGTCGTCGCTACGGTGATGTCTGCCAATCCGGAAGTTGATTCTGATATTCCCGCGTTAATTGGGGCTTCTGCCGCGCTGGCGCTGTCTGGTTTGCCTTTCGATGGCCCGGTTGGCGCTGCCCGCGTGGGCTATGTTGATGGTCAATATGTGCTGAATCCGACCACTACTGAGCTGAAAAGCAGCAAGCTGAATTTGATCGTGGCGGGGACGGAAAGCGCGGTGTTGATGGTGGAATCTGAAGCCGATCAGCTGCCGGAAGATGTGATGCTGGGCGCGGTGGTGTTTGGCCACGAGCAAATGCAGGCCGCCATTGATGCCATTAACGATTTGGCCGATGAAGCCGGAAAAGATGCCGTTGAGTGGGTGGCACCAGTGACCGATGCGGCATTGCTGGAAAAAATGAGCGGCATGTGTTCCGATGCGCTGTCCGTTGCGTATTCCATTAAGCAGAAACAGGCGCGTGTGACCGAGATTGAGAGCATACGTAGCCGCGTTGTCGCAGAATTGATCACCGCGGAAATGGATACGACGCAAGCCAATGCGGTCAAGGATATGTTCCATGCGCTGGAAGCCAAGGTGGTGCGGGGCCGCATTCTGGCTGGTGAGCCGCGTATTGATGGCCGTGATACGCGCACTGTGCGCCCCATTACTATTCGTACCGGCGTTTTGCCGCGCACGCATGGTTCTGCCCTGTTTACGCGCGGTGAGACGCAGGCACTGGTTGTTGCAACCCTGGGCACTGGGCGCGATGAGCAAGTGGTGGAGGCGTTGACCGGTAACTATAGCGATCATTTCTTGCTTAATTACAATATGCCGCCGTTTGCGACCGGTGAAACCGGACGTATGGGCGCACCGAAACGGCGTGAAGTGGGGCATGGTCGTCTTGCCAAGCGCGCTTTGGCCGCTTGTTTGCCGAGCAAAGAAGAATTTGGCTACACCATTCGGGTGGTTTCTGAAGTGACGGAATCGAATGGTTCGTCATCGATGGCTTCGGTTTGTGGCGGCAGCTTGGCGATGATGGATGCGGGCGTGCCGATGAAAGATCATGTGGCGGGTATTGCCATGGGGTTGATCAAGGACGGTAATCGTTTTGCGGTGTTGACGGATATTTTGGGTGATGAAGATCATCTCGGCGATATGGATTTCAAAGTCGCCGGTACGCGCAATGGGGTGACTGCCTTGCAGATGGATATCAAGATTCAAGGCATCACCAAAGAAATCATGCAGGTTGCTTTGACGCAGGCACGTGAGGCCCGTTTGCATATTTTGGGCATCATGGAGCAGGCTGAAAAGGGTCCCCATGAGATGAGCGCTTTCGCGCCGCGCATCATTGCCATGAAGATTAATCCGGAAAAAATTCGTGATGTGATTGGTAAAGGCGGTGCGGTAATCCGTGCTTTGACGGAAGAAACCAATACGCAGATTGATATCGACGAGAGTGGCAATATCAAAATTGCCTGCACTACGACAGAATCAGGCGAAATGGCGCGTAAACGGATTGAGGCGATCACCGCGGAAGTGGAAGTCGGCCGCACTTATGACGGTACCGTGCTGAAAATTCTTGATTTTGGTGCAATCGTTAATGTGCTGCCCGGCAAGGATGGCCTGCTGCATATTTCGCAAATTGCCCATCAGCGCGTCAATGCGGTGACCGATTTCCTTAAGGAAGGCCAAACGGTTCAGGTTAAAGTGTTGGAAACGGATGAAAAAGGCCGGATGCGATTGTCAATGAAAGCGTTGATTGATGCGGTTGCCGCACCGGCTGGTGAGGGACATGCTGCGATGGAGTCTGGTCAGTAAGTTTGTTGCGCTGATGCGTGCTTCTTTGTTGTAACGGAAGCCCTGCCAGGAAATTGGTAGGGCTTTTCTTTTTGTAATAAAGCAAACACAACATAAGCCAGTATTACCAATATATAAAGACAAAGGCTTGATCTGGCCGCTTGTTTAATTGCGGCCACGGTCTCGAGAGCTAACTTCTTCCTATCAATGTGTGAAAGCTTTGCCACCAGCGTTTGCGATTTTGTGGCACAGAATGTGATGGGGAGAGGTCATTCGGTGCAATTTGTGACATCACCCAGCCGGGCAATATTTTGACCTTGCTGGAACCGCAAGATGTGCCGAGATGGTTCGGGTCGTAAATTTTAATTAATGTGGGGGATTCGAGATCGTCGGCATAAACAATGCCGCAATAATCTTCGTGATGTTCTTTGTGCAATAGCGCGTCAATTTCACGCAGAAACGCGGCAACATGGGCACCATCTGCGGCTGAAGTTGGGCGATCTTCGCCGATCGCGTAGAGATACCAGCCGGCGTGGATGTCAACTTTGTGCCAGAACGCGTCTAGCTGTTGCCAAGACAGCAAACTGTAAAGCATCCCGTTGAAAACGGTTTCAAATTCATCAGTTTCTTGTGTGGCGGTGTGCATGTGTGATCCCGTAAGCACGGTAAAATTGCTATTCTACTCGCCGTAAAGCAATTGGATAAAACGCTTCTTTTAAGGATAGTTATGATTAAAGCGCTCATTTTTGATGTAGATGGCACCTTGGCGGATACCGAACGTGATGGCCACCGTCCGGCATTTAATGCCGCTTTCCAGGAGTTTGGTCTGGATTGGGATTGGGATGTTGCGCTCTATGGGCAGCTTCTTGCCGTTACCGGCGGCAAGGAACGGATGAAATATTATGTGGAAAATTTTCGCCCGGATTACGTCAAAGCCAACGATTTCGACAGCATGGTGGCGCAATTGCATAAAGCTAAAACCGCGCATTACACGCGCATGCTGGCAGAAGGCGGCATTCCGTTGCGGCCGGGGGTGAAGCGATTGTTGCAAGAGGCGCGGGATGAGGGTTTGATTTTGGCGGTGGCGACCACTACCACACCGGAAAATGTGACTGAATTATTGCGTCATAGCTTAGCGTCGGATGGGCCGGCGTGGTTTCAGGTTATTGCAGCCGGCGACATTGTTCCCGCTAAAAAGCCTGCGCCGGATATTTATGTGTGGGCTTTGCAGCAGTTGGGTTTGTCGGCGGAAGACTGTGTTGCCTTCGAGGATTCTGAAAATGGCATCCGCTCGTCACTGGGCGCGGCATTGCGCACCGTGGTTACCGTCAATGATTACACGCGTGAACACGACTTTAGCGGCGCATTGGCGGTGTTGTCAGACTTGGGCGAGGCGGATGCACCTTATCAACGTTTGGATGCGGCTGGCGCGGGTGAGCAAGGTGTTCTCGACCTTGCGCGGTTAAAATCCTGGCTGGGTTGATGTGCGTCGTTTAGTGTTTCGTTTAGTGTTGTAAAGCGGCTTCTAATGTGTTTTGCAGTAGGGTGGCAACGGTCATGGGACCGACGCCACCAGGGACCGGGGTGATCCAGCCGGCTTTATCGAGTGCGGCTTTGAATTCGACATCGCCAACCAAGCGACCATCCGCCTGCCGATTGATGCCAATATCAATCACGATAGCCCCCGGTTTGATCCACGCGCCTTGTACCATTTCTGCTTTTCCTACGGCGGCGACCACGATATCGGCTTGCGCGACATGGCCCGCTAAATCGACGGTGGCCGAGTGACAAACCGTGACGGTGCATCCCGCTAACAGCAGTTCCAGCGCCATTGGGCGGCCGACATGGTTGGACGCGCCAACCACGACGGCGTGTTTGCCGCGTAAATTTTCGCCTGTGCTTGCTAGTAGTCGCATGACGCCATAAGGCGTGCATGAGCGCAATAATGGCTTGCGCACGGCTAATCTGCCGACGTTGTAGGGGTGAAATCCATCAACATCTTTGTCTGGCAATATCCGTTCGACGACTGATTCCGCATCAATGTGAGCAGGGAGTGGGGCTTGCACCAAGATGCCGTCCACGCTGGGGTCGAGATTTAATTGGTCGATCAAGGCCAGTAGATCGGCTTGTGTGGTGGTGGCCGGTAGGTCGTGCGAAACAGAAATAACGCCCGATTTTGCGCAGGCCAAGCGCTTGTTGCGGACATAAATGCTGGAGGCTGGGTCATCGCCAAGCAGAATAACCGCCAGCCCTGGGGCACGGAGTCCGGCGTCGAGTCGCGCGTTAACTTGGAGTTTGATATCGTTTAACAGGCTGTCGGCAATTGATTTGCCATCAATGAGGCGGGCGGTCATGGTGAAATGTAGTTGAAATAAAGTCGCTAATTTTAGCGAATGCATGCTGATTGGCGTTGCTTTTTCTGCTTGGCACGGTTATATTTCTGGCCCTTCGGGGTGTAGCGCAGCTCGGTAGCGCGCTTGCTTTGGGAGCAAGATGTCGGAGGTTCGAATCCTCTCACCCC
>CAYWXO010000031.1:0-20380 GCA_964462255.1 uncultured Thiobacillus sp.
GCAAGGCGCGCAGCTATTTCAGCAACGCTGTGCCATCTGCCATGGTAGTGACGGGTTGGGCGAAGGCGTGCTGGCGATGTCGATTCCAAATTATCCCAACACCAATCTATTGCTGCCCCGCGTGGCCACCGATTCGAGTTCAATTCGCCGAGCCATTGTTGAAGGACCGCTGTTTATTGATATCAGCCCCTTTATGCCGCCGTGGAAGGACGCGATGACCGATGCCGAAATTGAGGCCGCCACCCTGTTTGTGGTTTATCTACGTCAGGACCTAACTACCGCGATCGTCTTTGCCCGCGAAGCGGCGCGACTCATGCCGCCATCGGCGCGTATCGGCCGCGCCCTCTTCCTTGGCCGTTGCGCAATCTGCCACGGTGCCGACGGCATGGGCAGCGGGCGCTTGGCGGCGCGGTTGCAGCCGAAGCCGAGCAATTTAGCCAATAGCCGCGTGGAAGATGCCTATTTGCGCAGCATCATCAGCTTGGGAGGCGCGGCCGTACTGCGCTCCCCCGCGATGCCACCATGGGACAGCGAATTCAGTGAAAGCGAGATTGAATCGATCATTTTTTACCTCCATACACTCCGCAAGACGCGACGAGAACCCTCCAGCGAAACAAGGTGATGACATGAAATCCTCCTCCATCAAACAAGCGCTGTTGCTAACGGCGTCGATATTTGCCGTGCTGCAGGTCGCCGCTCAAGCAACCCCAGCAGCCCCGGCAGCCCCCGTACTAGTCGATACCGATGGCGATACGGTGACCTTGGCAGCCGGCCATGCAAGCCTGAAAAAATGGTTGCTGCCCGACACGCCACCCGCGCCACCAGACAACCTGACCACACCACAACGCGTCAAGCTGGGCGAGATGTTGTTTTTCGACCCGCGCCTGTCTGGCACCGGCCAAGTCACCTGCGTGTCCTGCCATTTACCCGAACGTGGCTGGTCGGATGGCCTGCCAACTTCAGTGCGTTTTCTCGGCGAAGTCATGGCCGTAGCCAGCCCAACCATCGTCAACCTCGGCTACAACAGCATCTTCATGTGGGATGGCCGCCAACCAACGCTGGAGAAGCAAGGCCTGGGCGGCCAAGGCGTCAAGGCCGACATCAACGCCGGTATGACGCATTTCGGTTTCAAGGACGGTGTGCATCTGACCCGGCTGGCCAAGGTGCCGGGGTATATCGAATTATTCGAATCCGCCTATCCCGGCCAAGGCATCAACCGCGACACTGTCGCCAAAGCAATCGCCGCCTTCGAGCGGTCAATCATCTCCAACAACTCGCCGTTCGATCGCTGGCTTCGCGGCGACAAAGACGCACTAGACGCGGCGCAGCAGCGCGGTTTTGCGCTGTTCATTGATCCTGCGCGCGGCAATTGCAGCGTGTGCCATTGGGCCCCCAACTTCACCGACAACGGCTTCCACAACGTCGGCTTGAAATCGTTCAGCGCTGAAAAACCTGACCTAGGACGCTACAAACAACGTCCCGTGCCGCTCATGCGCGGCGCATTCAAGACGCCGACCTTGCGCGACGTGGCGTTAACCGCGCCGTATTTTCACGATGGTTCCGCGACTTTACTGCGCGATGTGCTGCAACATTACGCGCGCGGCGGCGATGATCACTCCAATCGCTCGCCCAACATGCATGCGCTGGCGCTATCCGAACAGGACATGGACGATCTCGTCGCGTTTCTGCAGGCCTTAACCACCCCCAGCAAACCGTATGTTTATCCGCTGCTGCCGAATTAAACAAAAAATCCTCACGTCATGCTGACCGCCTTTCCACTGCGCTACTTGATTCCAGGGCTATTACTGGGCATGTCGCTATTGTTGGCGCTGCTTTACGTCCAACACCGCAACACCGCCTCGGATGCGTTAATTGAAGCTCAGCTAGAACGCGAGGCCAGCTACATCGGCCCACAAATCAGCGCTGACTTCATCGAGGCCTATCAAATCAAGGGGTTGCGTGGCGGCCTGCGCAAAATGATTCGGCACACTACCCGACCTGATATTCGCTTAACGCTAGTGTTAGATACGAACGGTGAATTGCTGTTCATCAACAATCCCGATCTACAAGGCCTGCGCCTGGAAGACCTGCCCGACCCGCCACCGCGCGCGCAAATTGAAAGGGCACGCAATAGTCAGGAAGGGCTGAACTGGTTGAGTCCCGGTGGTAAAACCTTATGGGGTTTGTTTCCTGTGGAACTGGAAGCACCTAGTGAAAAATCCGACAAGGGCACTGAGGCAACACACGCCAATCTTGTCCTCGCCCTAGGCTACGATGCTGCCCGCTCCAAGGCCTTTGAACGCGAACGCATTCTCAATGAAATCATATTTTTCCTGGCTGGCATTGTTTTCATTTCCTTCCTGATCTGGTTCCTGCTGCGCAAGGTGGTGACGCATCGGATCGAAATGCTGGCGGAAGCCGCGCATCAGTTCGTTGAAGGACGCGGCGACTTCACCGATGGCGTCAAAGGCCATGACGAAATCGGCCGGCTAGCGCATGACCTCGCCCGCATCGGCCGCGATCTGCATGAACGTTACTTGCAAATTGAAACCGCCAATGCCGAGCTGGCGCTGGAAGTCATCGCCCGCCGCGAGGCAGAGCAGGAGCTGCAGCTAACCGCCAGCGTATTCGCCAGCACCAGCGAGGGCATCATCATCACCGACCCGCAAACCCGCATCATCCAAGTGAATGATGCGTTCGTTCGCGTCACCGGCTACAGCCGGGAAGAAATTATTGGCCAAACGCCCAGCTTGCTGCACTCCGGCAGCCACAGCGCGGCTTTCTATAGCGAGATGTGGCGTTTAATCCAGCTTGATGGCCATTGGAAGGGAGAAGTGCGCAATCGCCGTAAAAACGGCCAAATCTATACCGAGATTCTCGATATCGGCGTGGTCAGCGATGAAACCGGCGCGGTCACACATTATGTCGGTGTGTTTACCGATATTTCCGAGCTGAAGGACACGCAGACGCGGCTGGAAAAAATGGCCCATTACGACCATCTCACCGATTTACCCAATCGCGCGCTATTCGTCTCGCGCCTGGAAGAGGCGATGGCCAGCGTCACACGCCATAACACCCTGCTGGCCGTCGCACTACTTGATCTGGATCGCTTCAAACCGATCAACGACGTGCATGGCCACGCGATGGGCGATCGCCTGCTGATTGAAATCGCACAGCGACTGGCAACCTGCATGCGCAGCGGTGACAGCGTGGCGCGGCTGGGTGGCGATGAGTTTGTGCTGCTTATTCAAGGGCTTACCCAAGCCGACGAACTCTGGCCTTGCCTGCAACGCGTGCAAGCGATTTTCGACACGCCGATACACATTGATGGCCACGTCTTCGACATCACCTGCAGCCTGGGCGCGACCTTATACCCGGATGACCCCGGCGATGCCGATGCATTGCTGCGCCATGCCGATCAGGCAATGTATTTAGCCAAACAAGCTGGGCGAAATCGCTATCACTTGTTCGATCCGGAGCAAGACCGGCAGATCCATCAACGCTACGCCCTGCTAGAGAAAATGCGGCACGGGCTGGCGGAAAATCAGTTCGAGGTTTACTACCAGCCCAAACTCTGCATGCGTGGTATGCGTGTCTATGGTGCCGAGGCGTTGGTGCGCTGGAACGACCCGCAACGTGGTCTGGTAGCGCCGGGCGAATTCTTGCCGCAAGCAGAAAACCACGATGTCATTGTGGCGCTTGATCAATGGGTGCTGGAACAAGCCTTACGCCAACAAACCCGCTGGCGCGACGCCGGCATTGAGTTGGTGGTCAGCGTCAACATTGCGGCACGCGATTTGCAGCGCGAGGATTTTGTCGAGCGTTTACGCGCCAGCCTGCAGAAATTTCCAACCTTACCGACGGGATGCCTGGAACTGGAAATTCTCGAATCCGCCGCGCTCCAGAACATGTTACACATCCGCCGAGTAATCGAAGCCGGCCGCGAGATGGGCGTCAGCTTCAGTCTGGATGATTTTGGCGCAGGCTATGCCTCTCTCGCCTACCTAAAGGAAATTCCGGTCGATACACTCAAGATCGATCAAGGCTTTGTACGCAATATTTTGGAAGATCGCGGTGATCTCGCCTTAGTGCACGGCGTCGTTGGCCTTGCGCAGGCGTTCAACCTGAAAGTGGTGGCGGAAGGCGTGGAAACGCCCGAGCATGGCGTCTTGTTGATGCGTTTAGGCTGCGAAAACGTACAAGGCTATGGCATTGCCCGGCCGATGCCGGTGGACAAATTCGAGTCTTGGCTGGCCACGTGCAGCTTCGATGAAACCTGGCAAGCCAATGTCGTCACGGTGGATCGCCTTCAGCGTCCGGAACGGGGCTGAACAAAAGTTATGACCCGCACGCGCCTACTGTCCTACCAACGCATCGACTCGTTAGTCACCAGCCCTGCAGCACGGGGCGCAATGTGAAGGGATTAAAAAGCCCCACCAGCCGATGATCCAAACCACTGACGCTGACTTTGAAACCCAAACCAGTTAAATTGCAAAATTGGTCCAGCTGATCATTTCCACCCAATAGCGGCGTCATCTGGCCAGCCTGACCGATATACCGAAGATTTCTCAATAGCGAGGTTCCATTCCCATGACGCACATTTTTCATAAGCTTTATCTGGCCGTTCTACTAGCACTCGTTGCCGCCACCGCACAGGCGCAAACCTACTATCCAATCACCGAGCTGCTATCAACCGGAAAAACCATTGTCGGCGAAGACATTCGCTATCCAAACAACGGCGCTCCCCGAATCACCGTCGCCATCGTCACGGTCCAACCCGGCGCACCGGCCGCTTTTCACCGCCATCCAGTGCCCTTGGTTGCCTATATCCTGGCGGGCGAACTAACCGTTGATTACGGCGAAAAGGGGCTCAAAACTTTTCGCCAAGGCGATGCTTTAGTCGAGGCGATGGATGTGCCGCATCGCGGCATGAATCGTGGCCAAGAGGTCGTCAAGCTGCTTGCCGTCTATGTCGGAGCCGAGGGAATGCCCAACGTCGTGTTGGAAAAATAATTTGAAGAAAGCAGCCTAGACCGCAAAGCAGTCCACCACCGCTTGCACGGCTGCTTTGAACTTGACCTTCATTGCGCGATTAGCTTTTGCCCATATTTGGGGAGCCGATAACCAGTTTCAGGCTCCACAAAGTGGATTTCTTCTCTGCAGTTATTCTGCAAACTTTGTTGTGAAAGCGGCTGCAGAAAGACATAACTCGTTGTTTTTAATAAAAATTAAAAAATATTCTTTCTGCATTCATTCTGCAAGTCGCCACACAGGGCTGCCGCGTGAACCCGCGTTACGAATGCGCCCATGGCGCCGCAACTTGGTCAGCAAATTGCCCACTTTGTCATCTTTTTGCTCATCCGTCAGCGCATCACTGAGCTTGTCAAGCAAGAGCTGGTTGATCTCTTGGCGGCTGGCTTGCTCGAACTTCTTCAGGTAGTCCATGAGCAACTTGGCATAAAACTCGTCGTCTTGGGTTCGCGTGCGGATGTAGTCCACCTGGGTCGTGGTCACTTTGGCCACATCGGCAGACACATGGAAGTTGGGCTTGCGGCCCTCAATCAGGCCGCCACGCTTGAGCCGGGCAACCACGTCGTCGGGCAAAGGCAGCTTTTTTTGCACCCGGTCCAGCGCCAACACATCCACCAAAGACAGGCTGGTGTTGAGCATCAGCATCTGGGTATAGGTTGAATCCACCACGCCACCGTAAATCGTCAACCGCACCGCAGCAGGGTCTGACAAGTCGTAATCCGGCATGGGCAGGTAGCGTTTGGCCTGCGACAAGTGCATGTCGTGGATGCCAAACCCCATCTTGTCGATCATGTTCAGGCCCGACATGGCCTCCACCAAAAAGGCATTGCGGTAACGGCGTGGCAGCTTCTCGCCCAAGCTGTAATCGTCGGGCTGGCCCTCAAAAAAACCACCCTCGCTCTCGAAAATCAGGCGGTCCTGCTTTTCAATCACGACAATGCGGCTATGGCGGGCATAGTCTTGGTGGGCAATGCAGTTGTGCAAAGCCTCCAGCACCATCTTCTGGTCGTACTTGGCAATCTCGTGCGGCACCAGCTGCCCCTTGGGCAGCAGCCGCAGTTGGATATTGCGAATCTTCTGGTATAGCGCCGTCGTGCTCAGTAAAAACGGCGCACTGAAATGCTCATAAGCCCGCTCTGGGCCATCGAGTTTCCAAGTCATCTGCACAGGATGCGGCGACAAACGATGGGCCGACTCAGCCTTGCCCAACAAGAGCAAAGCCGTGCGGGTGATCTTGCCGTTTTGCGTAATACGTGCACGGTCCAGAAAGGTGGGCAAAGACCAAGTCATAACTTCGCCAGAAGCGAACCGGTTGGCATGTTTGAGCGCAAAGGCCTCTTTGGCCTTTTGCACAGCGACCTCGTCTAGGTCATCCAATGTGGTCTGCGGCACCACCTGGGCCGACCAATCATGCTGGGCCGTCTGGGCGCGAATGTCGTCGAACTTGTCCAAACCTAGGGAAGTGCGGCTTTCGCCAGCGCGGGCGTAGTAGTGCCCCTTCCAGGCAATGGGCATGCCGCGTGGAGCGGCTGGTACCTCCAGAAACACTACGCGGCCCGCCGCGTGGTGCAACACGTGAATGTTGCGCAAAGTGATGCTGGGCTCGGTGTCGTCGGCAATCTGGTTCTTCAGGCTTTGCAAGCGTTCAGGCTCAAGCCTGTAATCGCTGCCCACCACACTGCGCGTTTTGTTGTTCACGCCAAACACCAACCAAGCACGATCGACGCCGCGCAAGTTGGCCTCGTTGGCCAAGGCTGAAAAATACTGCCCGATCTTGTCGGTGTCGAAGTCGTTGCCCGCCTGCTTGAATTCGACCACCTCGTTTTCCCATGTGGCGATCAAGTCGGTTAGCAAGGCATCAAGTGCGGCATGGTCCATGGCGGCTTCCTTTTTATTGTGGCATTTTCGCCATAATTAAAACTTCGATTGCTAACTAGGCCGTCATCGTCCGACTTTCAACCTGCTCCATGAGGTTGATATTATCGATCAGCTCCATCAAGCGTTTACCTTTGAGAACATCGCTTTGAAAGCATCGATTAGCCGAAAGTCCTGCTCATTCGGTGAAGCGCTTACTTTGCTGCTGCATGGGGAAATAGTCTAATGCAACGCCGTCGAAATATTGCAAGCAACACAGTCAACTCGTCGGCATGAAATCGACCATTCGATTCCGCATGTGCGGTTAACGCATATGCGGTTGGCTTAACCAACCTCTGCTACCCACAACGTGGTAGCAGAGGTTTATCCAGCACAATTGGCCTGAACAACTTAACAAAAAACTATGCCTGGCGGCTCGCGGCAGACAATTCATCCTTCAGCATGACCAGGCGATCAATCTGCGCCAATGAAATCAATTGCGCATAGACCGCCGGCAGGTAACGTTTTTCACGCATATCCTTAAACAATTCATCGGATAAATTATTCAAACGCTCTTCATTGATCACATAACAACCGGTGATATTTTTCACCTGGTCGTTATCGCGAACGCGCATATTCAGCGGCGTAAACATGTTGTGTTCGCTGAGAAATTTGCAGAAGGCTTGCGTTAATGCCTCCATCTGTTGCAGCTCACCCAAATAACGTTTGACGTTTTCAACCACTTGCGTCGGTGCATTATTTTCGTCAAATAACGCATTGCCATCTTCCTCGCTGACTAAATCACTCCCTTCATCAATGCAGACGGTGAACTGACCTTCCTGGTCGGTTTTCGCCAAGGCAAACGGGTAGCGACGAATAATGGCCGGCACGTAAGAAGCCTGCCATTTACCTTCTTTACCGACAAACAAATTTTCGTTGGCATCCAGCCCCAGCAAAACAACCGGACGGAATTCGTCTTGCTGTTTATCTTCAATGAAAACAATAGGATAAATAGCAGCAGCCCGGGCAAACTCATGCATCATGACTGACGCGATGTGAAAACCACTGGCAAAACCAAAACCTTCAACCTGCTTGATTTTCGTTTTTGCGTGACGCTCTACATTGACAGGGACCAAGTTCTGAAACATTTACACTCTCCAATTACCATTAAAAAACGCAACATTGCAAACAGCACAAACAGCACATTCATACGTTACGGCCGCACCTTTTTCCAGTCAGCCACGTGCGGGCGAAGATTCTAAAGTCTGGCAGGCCGCTCAACACACTCAGCCACAAACCGATTGAAAAAAGCAGCAAAAAAACAGCGTCGCAAGACGCCCGATGACGTGTCGCGAATATCCGACTAAAATAGTTGGTCATAACTTCGGAACTTCCAATCGTTAGCACTCTCTTTTCGTGAGTGCTAAAATTCAATCATCTTTTCAAGGAGACTTTCCATGACCGCTCAAGCGCTCAACTTCCCTGTACCACAATTACTGGGCAGCCTGGAAAATTACATCCAGGCCGTTAATCGTTTTCCATTATTAACACAAGAACAAGAACACGATCTCGCTGTTCGTTTACGCGACGAAGAAGACTTGGATTCGGCCCGCCAGCTCATTTTGTCCCATTTACGCTTGGTTGTGGCCATTGCCCGCGGCTATCTGGGTTATGGCCTGCCGCATGCCGACCTCATTCAAGAGGGCAATATCGGCTTGATGAAGGCAGTCAAACGCTACGATCCTGATCGTGGGGTGCGGCTGGTTTCATTTGCCGTGCATTGGATCAAAGCTGAAATTCACGAATTCGTGCTCAAGAATTGGCGTTTGGTCAAGGTGGCAACCACCAAAGCCCAGCGCAAACTGTTCTTCAATTTACGCAGCATGAAAACCAGCAGCAATTCGCTTTCTGCGCATGAAGTTGAAGAAATGGCCAAGATATTGAACGTCAACCAATCTGACGTGCGTGAAATGGAAACCCGCTTATACGGTCAAGATATGGCGCTGGAAAGCAGCATTGATGACGATGATGATGCCTTCGCCCCAATTGCCTACCTCGCCGCGCCAAACGCCGAGCCGACGCAACTGATGGAAAATGCCGAACGCGAGAAAATGTCCAGCGTTGGCCTGACGCACGCGCTGGAAAACCTTGATGCGCGCAGCCGCCACATCATCGAAGCGCGCTGGCTGAATGAAGAAAATCCGGCCACGTTGCACGATCTCGCCGCTATCTACAACATTTCCGCCGAACGTGTGCGCCAGATCGAAGCGAAAGCCCTGCAAAAACTGAAAGTTTCTTTGGCGACCTAAGCTGGGAGTTTGCCTAAAACCAGGTTTGCCGCCCACCGCTGTTTAGCAACAAAAAGCCCCGCAATGCGGGGCTTTTTGTTGCTAAAGCAGTTACTAAAGCACAGCAACCCAAGCGTTCAAAACAACGAACTGATTGCAACCGATAAAAAACTGACCCAAGCCCAAGCAATCATGATGACTACCAGAGTTATGGGAAGCGCTGTTTTGCTGAATAAGTGCATGACTTTCTCCACATAAATATTGGCCCAATTTTAACGGCCGAACACAAATCGCACCACAAAAAAAAGGCGACACGCGTGTCGCCTTTAACATCTCAAAGCCTCTTGAAATTATTTCTTTACCGGTACCGCTGGCACTGCAGGCGCAGCAGGCACCACAGCTTCCGCGCCGCCCACCACCAAATCACCTTTGAATTTGGCAACACTGGCTTTACCAAACCCTTTTACCGAAGCCAGTGCATCCACCGTCTTGAACGGCCCATTCTTCAGCCGAAAATCAACGATGCTTTTGGCTTTAGCCGGGCCGATCCCTTTGATCGACTCCAACTCTGACTGCGTTGCGGTGTTCAAATCAACCGCGGCCATCGCCGAAGCACTCAACAACAGGCTCATCAACAAACCACCTAGAAATTTCCTCACACCTGCTCCTTTATATACGTCAAATTGACGCAGGGGCAATGTAAAGGAAAATGACGCTATAAAACCGTTAGCTTAAAAATAAAACCCTCAGCCTGATGCAGCAAATAGCAACCACCACCATCAAGCGACATCCACACTGTTAATCCGCTCAAGTATTTCCTGGATACGTTCAGGTCGGCCAGCACGCAAAAGTTTCTTCACTTGCGGCGCCAACTCCCCCACGTGGCTGCGCATGATTTGCTGCTTAACCGCCAGCACATGGGCCGGATGCATCGAAAAATTAGTCAACCCCATGCCCAACAACAAGCGCGTCAAACGGGAATCTCCCGCCATTTCTCCACATACGGAAACCGGCTTGCCCATGCGTTGGCCCACTTTCAGGGTGTGATCAATCAAGCCAAGCACAGCCGGATGCAGCGGATCGTACAAATGCGCAACAGCATCGTCAGTACGATCAATAGCGAGGGTGTATTGAATGAGATCGTTAGTGCCGAGCGAAAGAAAATCCAACTTGCGGGCAAACCATTCTGCCGCCAACGCCGCCGCAGGCACTTCTATCATGCCGCCAATTTCGGTTTGCGCATCAAACGGAATATCGTCAGCCAGCAGACTCCCGCGCGCCGTAGCAATCAAGGCAAGGGCCTGATCCAACTCACTCAAACTGGCCAGCATCGGCAGCAAAATCTTGATTTTGCCGTAATGACTGGCGCGATAAAGCGCCCGAAGTTGCGCGATAAAGATTTGCGGCTCAGCCAGACACAGTCGAATGGCGCGCAAACCTAACGCAGGATTGATGCTGCGATCCGACATCCAGCGCACCGATTTATCAGCACCCACATCCAACGTTCGAATAACGACCGGACGCCCGCGCATGCCTTCGGCCACTGCACGGTAGGCAAGAAATTGTTCTTCTTCGCCGGGCAAATCATCACGATTCAAAAACAAAAATTCGCTGCGGAACAAACCAATACCGGCGGCGTTTTCCCCCAAGGCTTGCGCCACATCCGACGGCAAATCAATATTCGCGAACAACGCAATATTGATGCCATCCAAAGTTGTAGATGGGCTGGTCTTCAGGCGACGGAGTTTTTTCTGCTCCAGCAGCCATTGATTGCGGCGCAGACGATATTCCTCCAGCACCGTCGTATCAGGATCAACGATAACGACGCCGGCAACGCCATCCACAATCAAACAATCCCCATCTCGAATCAAGGCGCGCGCATTGTGCAATGCCATGGCAGAAGGCAGATTCAAGCTGCGGGCGAGAATCGCGGTGTGCGAAGTCGCGCCACCTAGATCGGTAATGAAACCCGCAAAAGTATGTTGTTTAAACAACACCATATCGCTCGGGGACAGATCATGCGCCACCAGAATACTGTCACCCTCATCGACACTTTTCAGCGGCGCATGCCCCGGATGCCCCATCAGCGACTTCAGCACCTTGTCGGCAACCTGGCGGACGTCGTGACGACGTTCACGCAAGTAATCGTCCTCAATCGATTCGAATTGCGCAATCAGCGCTTCGGTTTGCTGAGCTAATGCCCATTCCGCATTGCAGCCTTCTTCGCGAATGCGCTTTTTCGGCGCTTGCGACAACATGGAATCCGACAAAATCAAGGCATGCACTTCGATAAACGCCGAAAGCTCAGTGGGCGCGCCGCCTGGAATATGCGTTTGCAAACCGAGCAATTCGGCATGCACGCTTTCAACTGCGGCCGCAAAACGCGCGACTTCTTCCTCGATATGTTCTTTGCGCAACACATAATGCGGCGCTTCCAATCGCGCATGTGAATAAAGCTGCGCCCGGCCAATCGCATAGCCGCCGGAGACGCCGATTCCATGCAGAGAGAGGGTCATTCGCCTTCCCCAAATTTATTTTCGATCAAGGCAACCAAGGCCAGCATGGCGGCTTCCTCATCGGGGCCGTTAGTTTCAATGGAAATTTGGGTGCCGCGTGCCGCCGCCAACATCATGACGCCCATGATGCTTTTGCCATTGATGCGGCGTCCATTGCGCGACAGCCAGACTTCCGCCTTGAATTGGGTGGCGGTCTGCGTCAACTTGGCCGAGGCCCGCGCGTGCAAGCCAAGCTTATTGATGATTTCGATGTCACGTTCTTTCATGATGCTTTGCCGCAAACCGGCTCCGTATGAATATTGAAAATTCCCGTCTGACCGCCAGAAACGGATTTTTCCAACAATAGCGTCATGCCTTGGCTGCGATAGGTCAATGCTTTCAGCAACATCGGCAAATTCACCCCTGAAACCGCTTCGATACGATCGGTTGCAATGATTTTACATACGGTGTTGCAGGGGGTAGCGCCATAAACATCGGTCAAAATCAACACGCCCTCACCCTGATCCAGCTCAAGCAATTTATCTTTTGCGCGCGTCAACATATCGACGGGGTCATCACAAGCGGAAAGATCCAGATTTTCCAGCGCTTCGGGCCGCTGACCTAGCACATGCGTTGCGCACTGAATGAGGCTGTCGCCAAGGTTGCCGTGGGCGACAATAAGTAAAGCAATCATGATTTTATTTTGACAGCTAAAGTTGAAGGAAAAATTTCTACGGCCGCGGCGATTTTACGCTTTCGCGCCGTTGTGTATCACACAACCCCACATATCCCATATCTCCCTCTCTTGGAAAAGGCTGAATTTGTTCAGCTTCAACCGCGAAAGGTAGAATCAAACAAAATTTGCCACTGAGTTTGCCCCATGTCCGCCTCCACCAGCCATAGAATCCGCGAAATCCCTTATAACTACACCTCATTTTCTGACCGAGAAATCGTGCTTCGCCTATTAGGGGATGACGGTTGGAACTTGGTGGAAGAACTACGCGGAAAACGCAAAACCGGCCGCTCCGCCCGCATGTTGTTTGAAGTATTGGGCGACATCTGGGTAGTAACGCGCAATCCATACCTTGAAGATGATCTACTGGCAAACCCAAAGCGGCGCGATTTATTGATTCAAGCCTTGCGACACCGCCTCGCTGAAATCGAAAAACGCCGCCAAGGCAACGAACGTGTCGGCAAAGTGTTGCGACTGACGCACGCCGCGGTCGATGCCTTCGAAGCCGGCTTCGTGCAAACCGAACGCTTGCGCCAAGACATCCTGAACAAACTGCAGCCACATACCCGCCGCGACAACATCGCCTTTGACGGCATGGCGCGCGTCTCCCATGTCACCGACGCCACCGATTGGCGGGTCGAGTATCCGTTTGTGGTGCTTTATCCCGACCACGAAGCAGAAATTCCCGCTTTAGTGGCCGGTTGCATCGAACTCGGTTTAACGGTGATTCCGCGCGGTGGCGGCACGGGCTATACCGGCGGCGCGCTGCCGCTCACCCGCTTATCGGCGGTAATCAACACCGAAAAGCTGGACCATTTATCCGCGATTGAAACGCGTGTCTTACCCGGCCATAACCAGCCGACGCCGGTGGTGATATGCGGAGCCGGCGTGGTCACCCGTCGCGTGATGGAAGCGGCGGAAGCACACGGCCTGGCCTTTGCGGTTGACCCAACCAGCGCCGATGCATCTTGCATCGGCGGCAACGTCTCGATGAATGCCGGCGGCAAAAAAGCGGTGTTGTGGGGCACGGCGCTAGATAATCTAGTTTCCTGGAAGATGGTGACGCCTGCTGCCGATTGGTTAGAAGTCACCCGCCTTGACCATAACCTGTCAAAAATTCACGACGTGGAAATGGCACGCTTTGAATTACGTCGTTTCCATGCCGATGGCAGACCAAAAGGCGAGCTTGAAATCATGGCAATTCCCGGCAGCGCTTTCCGCAAAAAAGGCCTGGGCAAAGATGTCACCGACAAGTTTTTATCCGGCCTACCCGGCATTCAGAAGGAAGGCTGCGATGGACTGATCACGCAAGCGACCTTTGTGTTGCATCGGATGCCACCGCACATTCGCACGATTTGCATGGAGTTTTTCGGCGCAGTCGCCGATGCGGTGCCGGCGATCGTCGAAGTGAAAAACCACATGGATACCCGCCCTGGCGGCGTCGTCATGGCCGGTCTCGAACACATGGACGCGCGTTACATCAAGGCGGTTGGCTACGCGACCAAATCGGCGCGCACCGGCCGGCCCAACATGGTGTTGTTAGCGGATATTGCCGGCGATGACGCGGCGGCGGCCGATGCTGCTGCCGCACACATTGTCGAACTGGCCAAAACACGCGATGGCGAAGGATTTGTCGCCGTCACGGCGGAAGCACGCAAGAAATTCTGGTTGGATCGTTCACGCACCGCCGCCATTGCCAAACACACCAACGCCTTCAAAGTGAACGAAGACGTGGTGATTCCACTGCCACGCCTAGGTGATTATTCCGATGGCGTTGAGCGCATCAACATCGAATTGTCGATCGACAACAAGCTATCGCTGCTGACTGCGCTAGAAACCTTCTTTCAAGGCGAGCTGCCGTTGTTTGAGGATGAAGAAGGCGTTGCCGACCCCGATTTAACCGCCGCACGCCGCGGCCGCGCCTTGGAATTACTGCTACAAGTACGGCAACGCTGGACCCATTTGTTGGCCAATCTTGACGAGTTGGGGACGAGTACAGAAGCAAGTGTCTTCCGGTCATTGCAAAGCAAGCAGCAACGGGTGTCCTGGAAGCGTGAAGTGCGCGCCGAATTACGTCAAATTTTCACTGGTCGCGAATACGAGCCGGTGCTAGCCGCCTGCGACGCCATTCATCGGCGCGTGTTAAAAGGCCGCGTTTTTGTCGCGATGCACATGCACGCCGGTGACGGTAATGTTCACACCAATTTGCCGGTCAACTCAGACAACTACGCAATGTTGCAGGCAGCGAATCAAGCGGTGGCCCGCATCATGCACCTCGCCCAGGAATTAGGCGGCGTCATCTCCGGTGAGCATGGTATCGGCATCACCAAACTCGAATTTCTGTCGGAAACGGCCTTATCCGAATTCGCCAGCTATAAGCGACGGGTTGATCCGCACGGCCATTTCAACAAAGGCAAACTGCTGGCGGGTGCCGACATGACCCACGCTTACACGCCGTCATTTGGCTTGCTGGAGCTGGAATCACTGATCATGGAACAATCGGAAATCGGTGCCATTGCCGACATGATCAAAGACTGCCTGCGCTGCGGTAAATGCAAGCCGGTCTGCACGACCCATGTGCCACGCGCTAACTTGTTGTACAGCCCACGCAACAAAATCCTGGCCACCTCGTTGCTGATTGAAGCCTTTTTGTACGAAGAGCAAACGCGGCGCGGCATTTCGCTCAAACATTTTGATGAATTTGACGATGTGGCTGACCATTGCACCGTCTGCCACAAATGCGTCAACCCTTGTCCGGTCGATATCGATTTTGGCGATGTCACGGTGGCCATGCGCAACTTCCTCAACGCTGCCGGTAAAAAGAAAAAAGCGCCAGCAACCCAAATGGCACTGGCCTTCCTCAACACCACCGACCAAGACGTTATCCATCTGTTGCGCAAAGGTGCAATTGAATGGGGCTACATCGGCCAGCGCCTGGGCGTCACGGTAGCGCGCAACCTACCGGTAGTCGCTGACATTGTGCAAAAAGCCATGCAGCAACCGCCCAGCACCGTCGGCAAACCGGGGCCGCTCAAACAAGTTATTCACTTCTTTAACCGCGCCCTGCCCGGCAATTTGCCCAATAAAACGTCGCGCGCCCTGCTCGGCTTGAATGACCCGAAAGTGGTGCCCGTCCTGCGCGATGTCAGCAAAGTGACCGAAGAATCGGATGCGGTGTTTTACTTCCCCGGCTGCGGTTCTGAGCGACTCTTTTCGCAAGTCGGGTTAGCAACGATGGCTTGGCTATATGAACTCGGTGCGCAAACCGTCTTGCCACCGACCTATCTTTGCTGTGGTTATCCGCAAATCGCCACCGGCGACCGCCCGAAAGGCGACGCGATTACCACCAGCAATCGCATTCTGTTCCATCGCATCGCCAACACCTTAAATTACCTCGATATCAAAACGGTATTGGTGTCGTGCGGCACCTGCCTTGATCAGTTGATGGAATATCAATTTGACAAGATATTCCCCGGCTGTCGCATCATGGATATCCATGAATACATGCTAGAGAAAGGGGTGAAGTTTGACGGTGCGAACGGCACGAAATACATGTACCACGACCCTTGCCATACGCCGATCAAGCTGCATAATCCACTCAACACGGTAAAAACATTAATGGGTAGAGATGTCAAACTGTCTGATCGCTGTTGCGGTGAGGCCGGCACCTTCGCAGTCAGTCGGCCGGATATCTCCACGCAGGTGCGTTTCCGTAAAGCGGAAGAGATTGATCGTGTCGCGCAAGGATTACGCCAGCAGAACAGCGACAGCGTAAAAATCCTCACAACCTGCCCGTCTTGCCTGCAAGGCATGTTGCGCTACAGCGAAGGCAGCAAGGTTGAAGCTGATTACATTGTGGTTGAATTGGCCAAGCTGAAATTAGGCGACAACTGGATGGCCGAATTTGTCGCCAAAGCGAATGCTGGCGGCATTGAGCGGGTGTTGTTGTAAGACTGCGTTGTTATAAACCGAGTGGGCCGATTAAGTTGGTCCCACTCGGTTGGAAAAGGAAATGCGCGTTTACGGAAATGCGCGTTTACTGTAACGTCATTTGCATGGCATAAGTACACAGGGTAATCAACGGCTGCGGCATCACGCCCAGCATCAACACCGTCAAACCATTCAGACTCAACAACGCCTGCACATCGGGCAGCGCAGTGTAAACGGGCGCATCGACCTTCGGCGCATCGAAGTACAACACCTTAATGACGCGCAAATAGTAGAACGCGCCAATTAAAGAGAACATCACCGCCACCACCGCCAACCAAACAAAGCCGGCACCAACCAACGATTGCAGAATGGCCAATTTGGCATAAAAGCCAACAAAAGGTGGTAAGCCCGCCATGGAGAACATCAGCATGGCCATCAATGCCGCCAACCAGGGATTACGGCTATTCAGCCCGCGGAAATCATCCAGATTCTCAGCTTCCAAGCCATTGCGCGACAAATAAACCACCAAGCCGAAACTGCCCAGACTCATCAACACATAGGCAATGACATAAAACATGCCCGCGGTATAACCGGCAAAGGTGCCAGACATAATGCCCAGCAACAAAAAGCCCATGTGCGAAATAGTCGAATAAGCCAACATGCGCTTGATATTGGTTTGCATGATAGCGGCGAGGTTACCAATGGCCAGCGACAAAATCGCCATCACTGCCAACATGCCCTGCCAGTGCTCCACCAACGGCTGCAGACCATCCACCAGCAAGCGCATCGCAATAGCGAAAGCCGCCAGCTTCGGCGCGGAGCCGACAAACAAAGTCACCGCTGAAGGCGCACCTTGATAAATATCCGGCACCCACATGTGAAACGGAGCGACCCCCAGCTTGAAACCAAGACCGGCAATCAAGAAGACCAAGCCAAAAACCAGCACGACTTCATTTTGCACGCCGGCTTGCAGCACCTGCGCCATGGCCGGCAATTCCAGCGTACCGGTCAAGCCATAAATCAGCGACATGCCGTACAACAAGAAACCGGATGCCAACGCCCCCAGCACAAAATACTTCATGGCCGCTTCCGTCGCCGCCACAGAATGACGCTGCAAGGCCACCAAGGTATAAAGCGACAACGACAGCAATTCCAGGCCGATGTACAGCGAGATGAAATGGTTAGCCGAGATCATCACCATCATGCCCAGCAAGGCAAACAACACCAGGATAAAAAACTCACCCTTGAATAAGCCGCGTTCCTGCAGATAAGGACGGGAATAAACCACCACCGCCAAGGTCGAAAGATAGGCCATCAGCTTAAGCACATCCGCCATGACATCATCGATAAACTGGCCACTGAATGTGACTTGAACTTGCGGCACACTGGTAAACACCGTAATAGCGGTCGCACCTACCAGAGTAAAAAGGGTCAGCGGATAAATCCAACCGCGGTCTTTAAAAAACGAGTCGGTCAACAAAATAACGCAGGTCATACCGAGAACGAAAATTTCCGGCAGCGCGGGCGTAAAGTCAGGGACGATAAAGTTCATGGCGTGCTCTTGTTCGCGGACTTATGTTCAGTAGGCCAACTTGCTGTGCGCGACATGCGCCAGCAAATTTTCAACCGAGGTATGCATCACCTCAGTAAAAGGCAGCGGATAAAGGCCCATGACCAGCACGCAAATAGCGAGCAAGCCAAGCACCACGAATTCGCGGGAATCAATATCTTTCATCTCTGCGACGTGATCATTACCAATGGGGCCAAAAACAACGCGCTTATACATCCAGAGGGTATAAGCCGCGCCAAAAATCAGCGTAGTCGCCGCCAGCGCAGCCCACCAGAAATTCACCTGTACCGCGCCGAGAATAATCATGAACTCACCGACGAAACCGGAGGTGCCCGGCAAACCGGCATTGGCCATGGCAAATAACATGAAGAAGGCTGCAAAACGCGGCATGGTATTCGCCACCCCACCGTAATCGGCAATTTGGCGCGAATGGACCCGGTCGTACATCACCCCAACGCACAGGAACATGGCCGCTGAGATGAAGCCATGCGAAATCATCTGCATCAGACCGCCTTCGATGCCCAGTGGGTTAAACAAGAAGAAGCCGAGGGTGACAAAGCCCATGTGCGCAATCGAAGAATAGGCAATCAACTTCTTCATATCCGACTGCACCAAGGCAACCAAGCCAATATAAACCACGGCAATCAACGAAAGGGTAATGATGACATAGGCATATTCGCGGGAAGCATCCGGCAAGATCGGCAAAATGAAACGCAAGAATCCGTAAGCGCCGACCTTCAGGGTTATGGCCGCCAGCACAACCGACCCGCCGGTGGGCGCTTCAACATGCGCATCCGGCAACCAGGTATGCACCGGCCACATCGGCACCTTCACCGCAAAAGCAAAGAAGAAGGCAATAAACAACAACGTCTGCGCAAACAGCGTCAACGGCACCCGATGCCACGCCAAAATTTCGAAGCTGCCGCCGCTCTGGAAATAGAGATAAATCAGCGACACCAACATCAACAAGGAACCGAGCAAGGTGTAAAGGAAGAACTTAATGGCGGCATAAACTCGATTGGGCCCGCCCCACATGCCGATGATCAGGTACAGCGGAATCAGCATGGCCTCGAAAAAGACGTAAAACAGCACGCCATCCAGCGCCACAAATACCCCATTAAGCAAACCGGATTGGATCAGGAACGCCGCCATATACTGACCGGTCCGCTCCTTGATGACCGCCCAGCCGGCCAACACCACCAAAATAGTGGTAAAGCTGTTCAGCAAAACAAACAGCATCGAAATGCCGTCAACACCTAATCGATAATGGATGTTGAACATCGGCACCCATTGAAAGACTTCGACAAATTGCATGTCTGCCGTGGTGTTATCAAATCCCGTCCACAGCGGCAGCGTAACCAAAAAGCCCAACACAGAGCCGAGCAACGCCAACGTCCGTTGTCCGTCGGCGTTTTTATCGCCGCCCGTGATGAGTATGAGTACGCCCGCCGCGATAGGCACCCAGATGGCGAGGCTTAACAGGCCGATACCTTCAATCATGAGTTTCAGTCGCTTTCAATGTCAGCCACGCACGAACCAAGTGGCGATCAACAACACGCCAATGATCATTACGAAGGCATAGTGATAAATAAATCCGGATTGCAGATGACGCACGATACCGGCAATACGACCCACCAAACGCGCCGTCCCATTGACCAGCAAGCCATCAATCGCTGCGACATCCCCCCAGCGCCAGAAGCGGCCACCAATAACCCGCGCGCCTTTGGCAAAGAACCATTCGTTGAACGTATCAAAGCCATATTTGTTTTCCAGAATGCGATTCAGCAGGCCGAAACGCTTCTGGATGGCAGCAGGAATATCCGGACGCTTCATGTAGAAGAACCAAGCCGTACCAACACCGGCAACCGCCAGCCAGAAGGGCAGCAAAGTCATGCCGTGCAAGGCCATAGCGACTGCGCCATGGAAATGCTGCGCCAATTCCGCCATGGCACCATGTGCCGGATCAATCACCACGGCATGGCCGAACCAATTGCCAAACATCAGAGGCTCAATGGTCAGGAAACCGATAATGACTGAAGGAATCGCCAGAAGAATCAGTGGCAAAGTCACCACCCATGGCGTTTCATGCGGCGTATGGTCATGGTGATGATGATGGTCATGCTGATGATCGTGGCCAGGTTCTTCAGCGTGATGGTCATGGCCATGATGCGCATTGCGGAAACGCTCCTTGCCGTGGAACACCAGGAAATACATGCGGAAGGAATAGAAGGCAGTAACAAAAACACCCAGCGTCACTGCAAAGTAGGCAAAGCCAGAGCCCGGCAAATTAGAGAACTTGACCGCTTCAATAATGCTGTCTTTCGAATAGAAGCCGGACAAGAAAGGCGTCCCGATCAAGGCAAGCGAACCAATCAAGGAAGTGATCCAGGTAATCGGCAAATACTTGCGCAAGCCGCCCATTTTGCGGATGTCCTGCTCATGATGCATGGCCATAATGACCGAGCCAGCCGCCAGGAAC
>CAYWXO010000032.1:0-3809 GCA_964462255.1 uncultured Thiobacillus sp.
TTGGCTGCGCAGAGACGATCAGCGCAGCCAATGTGGCGTCTAAAAAAGCGGTAGCATTCGCTGCTTGCGCACAAAAATGCTTCCCTTCAATATTGGAAAAATAACCATGTACACCCCGACGCTAGATGAGCTACGCGCGCGCGCCGACCAATTTTCGAAAGATTTTGCGCAGGCGCGTTACGAAATGGGCGAAGCACAAGAATTCATTCGTGGCCTTTGCGAGGTGTATGGCCTGCGTTCGCGTTTGGCAGTCAGCTTTGAAGCGCGCATCAAAAGACGAGATGGGCAGGGCGTGGCGATGGGCGGCATTAACCGCATTGACGGTTTGTTTCGCGGTGTGTTGTTGATTGAGATGAAGTCGGACGGCAAGAATTTGGATGACGCCTACATTCAAGCGCGCGACTACATCCCGCTGATTGAAAAAGAAGAGGACAAGCCGCGCTATATTCTGGTCAGTGATTTTCAGAATTTGCGCCTGTATGACCGCGAAACACCGGATGCCGCGCCGCTAGCTTTTCGCCTCGCCGAATTCGGCCATCATGTTGAGCGCTTGGGTTTTTTATGCGGCTATGAACGCATCGCCATGGCACGGCAAGAGAAGGCCAATAAAGAGGCGGCTGAAAAACTCGCCACCCTGCATGATGCTATTTTGGCCACCGGTTATGGCGGCCAAGATCTCGAAACCTTGTTGATGCGCTTGCTGTTTTGCCTGTTCGCCGACGACACGCAACTGTTTGGTCAAACGCATCGCTTCACCGATTACCTGAAAAATCATACGCAGGCCACCGGCCGTGACTTGTACTGCGCGCTTGACCTGTTGTTTGCCACGCTGAATACCGCCAACGGTGAAAATCAGCAGGCTGACCTGCGCTCACCGGCGATATACCCGGAATTGCGTCCTTTTCCCTACGTTAATGGCAATTTATTTAACGGCCGTCTGGCCCCTTGTTATTTTGATGATGTTGCCCGCAACGCGCTGATTGCCTGCGCCGAAATCGATTGGGCTGAAATCAGTCCGGATATTTTTGGTTCGCTGTTTCAAGCCATCATGCATTTTGAAGGCGAAAGCGCTGGCGGTAAGGGCGGCAAGCGACGCGAGTTCGGTGCGCATTACACCTCGGAGGAAAATATTCAGAAAGTGATTGGGCCGTTGTTTTTGCATGACCTGAAAACTGAATTGAAAGCCGTGCGCAAGAACGCTCGGAAGCTCGATGCTTTCTTGTTTAAACTCAGGCAATTACATCTACTAGATCCTGCCTGCGGCTGCGGTAATTTTCTGGTGGTGGCTTACCGTGAAATCCGCTTACTGGAAGAAGAGGCGCTTGATCTGTTGGAATCGCTCACTCGGCAACGCAAACAACCTGAATGTAATGTTGATCAATTGCATGGCATCGAAATCGACCCTTCTGCCAGCCAGATTGCCACCGTCGCTCTCTGGCTGACCGATCATCAAATGAATTTGCGTGTTCCCGGCGTTTTTCGCCGCTTGCCCTTGGAAAAACGCGCCAATATTGTGTGTGGCAATGCTTTGCGGCTGGATTGGGCGACGGTGCTGGCAGCGGATAAATGTACGGCAGTGTTGGGCAATCCGCCATTTGTTGGGCATCAGTGGCGTACTGAAAGACAAATGGCTGATATGGAAATCGTCTGGGGTGCAGCTGGACGTTTCGGGCGATTGGATTACGTAACTGCTTGGTATAACAAGGCGGCACTTTATATCAAAGAAACGGCAATCCCCGTTGCTTTTGTTTCAACTAATAGCATTAGCCAGGGCGAACAGGTTGGCACGCTCTGGGAATGGCTTTTAGTGCAGGGCATTAAAATTCGTTTTGCGCATCGATCCTTTCGCTGGAGTAACGAGGGGCGGGGCATCGCCGCGGTACATTGCGTCATTATCGGCTTTGGCATGACGGCGGCAAAAAAACCGGTGATCTTCGAATATGCCGATATCAACGGTGAGTCTATTAAGATAAAGGCGCGCAATATCAACCCGTATCTGGTGGATGCGCCGAATGTGATCCTGCCCTCGCGCACGGCAACGCCCGCCGGTTTGCCGCAACTGATTAAAGGCAGCCAACCCACCGATGGCGGGCATCTGATTCTGACCGAGGCGGAAAGGGCTGAATTACTGGCGGCGGAACCCGGCGCGCATAAATGGCTGCGTCGTTATGTTGGTGGCGATGAACTCATTAACGGCGGCTGGCGCTGGTGTCTATGGTTGAAAACAATCAGCGAGATGGAATTGGCCGCTTTGCCGCGGGTTGCCGAGCGCGTGCGTCAGGTGGCGCTTGAGCGCAGTAAAAGCCCGACTAAAAGCGTGCGGGAATTCGCTGATAAACCACACCTGTTTACGCAGGATAGGCAACCCGAGCGCAACTTTCTTGGATTACCTGAAGTTTCATCCGAGCAGAGAAAATTTATTCCTATCGCGTTTTTTAATGCAGATATTGTCGTCAGTAATAAAGTGCAAGTGATTGAAGGGGCGACATTGTTCCATTTCGGCATGTTGTGCAGCACCTTGCACAATGCTTGGATGAGGGCGGTTGCGGGGAGACTTGAAAGCCGGTACAGCTATGCCCCAGCGGTTTATAACAATTTCCCTTGGCCCACTGCCACCGATGCCCAGCGTGTAGCCATTGAAATCGCTGCGCAAGCCGTGCTGGATGCCCGTGCTGCACACGAAGGCAAATCACTGGCCTGGCTTTATAACCCGGATACCATGCCAGATAACCTTAAGGTCACGCATGCTGCTCTCGATGAAAGTGTCGATGCTGCCTTCGGTTACACCGGCAAGAAAGACGATGCTGCGCGAGTTGCGTTTTTATTTGGCCGTTTGTAGGGATTTATAGTCATTTGTCGTCATCACTTTCCCCAGCGCGCTAACGTCTCCAAACACATACGCAGATGTCCTTCCCCGCTGCCCATGGCGACGCTTGCGTTGGGTAGTGTGAGTTCGAAAGCGATGCCGGCGGCGTGGGCATCCAGTGCCCAGCGGGTGAGGCGCGAGAGGCGAGCTTCGGTTTCCTTTTCCGGGGTGCGAGACCAATCCAGGCGCAACTGGCTACCGCGTTGGCCGCTGAATTGTTTGGTCAGCAAATGTTGGCTGCGGGCGGCGGCTTTCCAGGCGATACGCTGCGGCGGGTCGCCGGCCTGATAGGTACGCAAGCCGGTAAAGTCGTCGCCATCGCTGCGGCTGGCTGCTGCGTTGCTGCTGGCGTAATCCGCGTTAGGCAAGGCAACAAAATCGTGGGCGGGCGTGGGGTACACCAAAACACCAAAAGGCTGTGCATCGGAGGCATCAAGCAGTTCTAATACGCACCAACAGCGAAATAGGCCAAACGGATAGCGCGAATAAACGCTGAAACGACCTAGTGTCTGCCAACCGCGGTGGGTACAGGGTAAGTGCAAGGTTAAATCCGCTTTATCGCTGGCCGCAATATCGGCCTCGCTGCCGCTGCCGGCCGTGTGGCTCAGGCCGATGCGATAGCGTGGCAATCGGCTCGGGTTAGTGACCTCTAGCGCAACGTTCGCTGTTTCCCCGGTAAACACCGGTGAGCAGGTTTTGCTGCGTATCACTAGTCCAGATAAATTGCGTTGCGTATACAACATGCCCGTTACGGCC
This sequence comes from uncultured Thiobacillus sp., assembly GCA_964462255.1. Taxonomy (GTDB): domain Bacteria; phylum Pseudomonadota; class Gammaproteobacteria; order Burkholderiales; family Thiobacillaceae; genus PFJX01. The sequence continues at coordinate 3,623 of CAYWXO010000032.1, forward strand.
AGCCCGGCGAACCAGAAAGTAAATAGATAGGCTAGGCTGAGTCCGTAATTAATCGCACCGATTAACAGCCCAAGCAGGAGTAGAGCAAATACCACGCCCGCACGCGTCGGCAGAATATATAGACGGCGTGCAGTGAGGCGCAGCGGCGTCGATTCGGGGTGGGGTTTTCGCCAGGGCAAATAAGCAA
>CAYWXO010000032.1:3909-20353 GCA_964462255.1 uncultured Thiobacillus sp.
GCGCTGATAAAAGCGGCAGCACCGCTTCGGCGGGGACGATCATCAGTTCTGGCGTAACTGGGTCGACGATGAGTCGATCGTCCAGTGCGCCGACATAGACGCGGCCGGCACCGCAAAACAGGGCAGCGCGAGCGGCTAATAAGGTGGCACCAACCATGCCGGGTGCGCCACCCAGAATACCCACTGCGCCAAAATCGCCCTTATGACTGTCTTGCTGGCGTGTCGGCAGACCGGCAGGCAGGTTGTCTAACGTGATGATTTGCATGATTTTCAACAGAAAATTGTCAACGACAATCAGGAGCGCACTTCATCCTGTTTGCTTTTTAATCTTTGCAGGCGAACGACTTCCGGCAAACTACGCAGCGCACGCATCAAGTGCGCGAGGTGCAAGCGATTTTGTACGCTGACGGTGAAAAACAGGCTGCTATAAGCGCCGGCTTCTTCTTTCATGTGGACGTTGTCGATATCCGAGCCTTCGTCCGAGATGGCCGCTGCCACCTTAGCCAGCACGCCGCGCTGGTTGGCGACGATGATGCGCAGTGCAACATCGAATAATTTGTCGAGATTGGCTGACCAAGCGACATCGACCCATTTTTCCGGATCTTCGCGGTAGTTTTGCACTTGCGTGCAATCGTGGGTATGGATGACCAGCCCGTGATCTTTCTTGATTTGACCGATGATCGGGTCGCCGGGGATTGGGCAACAACACTTGCCCAGCCGTACGGCAATGCCTTCCGCGCCCCGAATTAGCATGGGGCCGGCAGGGTGGCGGGCAAGCGTGTCGGGGGCTTTGGCGAGGAGCTGGCGAGCAACCACAAAGGCTAGTTTTTTGCCTAGACCAATGTCAGCGAGGGTATCGGCCCGGTTACGTCCACTTTCCTTTTGATAGCCTTCCCATTGGTTATCCGTTGCACTGCCGTTGCTATTGCCGTTGCCATTGTCGTCATTTTCGCCACCGAGTGCGCGAATGGCTTGATTCAACAATTGTTCGCCGAGTTGTTCCGATTCGTGACGATGCGTATTTTTCAGCGTGCTGCGTATGTGCGCACGCGCTTTGCCGGTGTGCGCGAAATGGGCCCACGCCGGGTTGGGGCGCGCCGATTCAGAAGTCAGAATTTCAACGCGATCGCCATTTCTGAGCGGCGTAGATAGCGGCATGAATTCGCCATTGATTTTGGCACCGACGCAGTGATTGCCCACATCGGTATGCACGTTGTAAGCAAAATCGACGGCGGTGGCACCGCGAGTCAGCGCGACGATGCGGCCTTTCGGCGTAAAAACATAGACTTCATCCGGGAAGAGATCGACTTTGATATGTTCAAGAAATTCGGCGGAATCGCGGCTATCAGCTTGAATATCAAGCAGGCTTTGCATCCAAAGATGCGTTTTATGCTGCACTTCCGAGATGCTGGTATCGCCGGTTTTATACAGCCAGTGCGACGCGACGCCGGCTTCGGCAATGCGATGCATTTCTTGTGTGCGAATTTGCACTTCCAGCGGCGCGCCGAACGGACCGAATAAGGTTGTATGGAGTGATTGGTAGCCGTTAGGTTTGGGAATGGCAATGTAGTCTTTAAATTTGCCAGGAATAGGCTTATACAGCGCATGTAAAGCACCTAATGTCAGGTAGCAATCACGTGCGCTTTCAACCACGATGCGGAAACCGTAGATATCAAAAACTTCAGAAAAGGCGAGGTGCTTTTCCAGCATTTTGCGATAGATGCTGTAGAGGTGTTTTTCGCGCCCTTGCACTTGTGCCGGAATCCGACATTCGAGCAGTTTGCCTTCAATGGCCGTCTTGATCTTATCGACCACCTCTTTGCGATTGCCCCGCGCTGATTTCACCGCCTTTTCAATCACCTTGAAACGGTTGGGATGCAGATGCACAAAGGCAATGTCTTCCAGTTCTTGATAAACCTTGTTCAGGCCAAGCCGATTGGCGATCGGGGCGTAAATGTCCAGCGTTTCTTGCGCGATGCGGCTGACTTTTTCCGGCTGCATAGCCTCCAGCGTGCGCATGTTGTGTAGTCGGTCAGCCAATTTGATCAGGATGACGCGAATGTCGCGCGCCATCGCCAGCAGCATTTTGCGGAAGTTTTCGGCCTGCGCTTGCGCTTTGTCTTCAAAGTGAATTTTGTCGAGTTTGGTGACGCCATCGACCAGCTGCGCTACCGCCTTGCCAAATTCATTGGCTATTTCCTGGCTGCTGACACCGGTGTCTTCGACGACATCGTGCAGCAGGGCGGCAATCAGGGTTTGTCCATCCAAGTGCCAAGTAGCCAGAATTTCAGCGACGGCTAGCGGGTGAGTGATGTAAGGTGCGCCCCCTTTTCGGAACTGACCCGCATGGGCGGCGGCAGAATATTGGTAGGCGCGGGCAAAGCTGTTTTGATCGGCTTCACTGAGGTAGGCAGCGGCTTCAGGCAATATGAATAGCGGAGAAGCTGAAGACATGGTGCCGACCTCGTGAGTGATTAGCGTGCGTTTTAGTAAGAAGATCTTTTAAGGATTTCTACGCCGGTAAGACCTTCTGCGATTTCGCGCAGTGCCAACACGGCGGGCTTGTCTTTGTCGGGTTCTACGCGCGGTGTCGAGCCGGTGGAAATTTGACGTGCACGATAGGCGGCAACCAGCGTCATTTCGAAGCGGTTGGGGATGTGTTTGATACAGTCGTCAACGGTAACGCGAGCCATGAGATGAGCCTTTGGGTAAACAGTGAATAAAAAAACAGGTGCAAGCGGGGAGTGAGTAATACACGAAAACGCGATATTAAACGAGATCAGCGCGCCGGATTTTAACTGGATCCGCAATGAAACCGTATAGAAACCCTATAATCGCGCCCCATTTGTACTTGTGCAGGAAAATTTATGCCTTCCTTCGATATCGTATCCGAGCTTGATAAGCCGGAGATCAAGAATGCTGTAGAGCAAGCCAACAAAGAAGTGACCAATCGCTTCGATTTCAAAGGCTCCGACGCCCGAATCGAGCAGGCTGAACTGGTGTTGACGGTGTATGCCGACGATGATTTCAAGCTGGATCAAGTGCAAGAAGTGCTGAACGCAAAGTTGATCAAACGCGGGGTTGACATTCGTTGCATGGAGATGGGCAAAAGTGAAAAAGTCTCGGGCAACAAGGTCAAACGGACCGCAACATTGAAAAGCGGCCTGGAAACTGAGTTGAGCAAGAAAATCGTCAAGCTGTTGAAGGATTCCAAGCTGAAAGTGACGGCCAGTATTCAGGGCGAAAGCGTGCGCGTTTCCGGTGCCAAGCGCGATGTGCTGCAAGATGCGATTGCGCAGGTGCGCAAGAGCATCACCGATTTTCCGTTGCAATATCAGAATTTTCGCGATTGATGCAAGCGGGGACTTTCCACGCTTTTTTGGCGTTGTCAGGTACTTTTAGGTTAAACAAATGCTTGGATTGCGCGCATCAGGTCTATATAATGCGCGGCTTTTCCGGTTTTATCGGCCGTTCCGGTCGACAACAGGCTCAGAGGACAGCAATAACATGGTAACCATTCGTCTTTCCCGTGGTGGCTCTAAAAAGCGCCCTTTCTACAACATCGTTGTAGCCGATTCCCGTGATCGTCGTGACGGTCGCTTTATCGAGCGTATCGGCTTTTACAATCCAGTTGCTTCCGGCAATGCAGAAAAATTACGCATCAACCAAGAGCGTTTGGCCTATTGGAAAAGTGTCGGCGCTCAGCCTTCCGATACCGTAGCCCGGATTGTGAGAAGTGACGTTAGCGTCGCAGCAGCAGCCTGAAGACCTCGTCGTAATGGGGCGGGTTGCCGCTCCTTACGCCGTGAGTGGCTGGCTCAAGATCCACACGTTCACACAAGAACTCGATAGTCTGCTTGCTTACCCTGTTTGGCGAATTGGCAAGCCGGGCCAATGGCGAACCTGCCGTTTGCTTGAGGGTAAGGTGCATGGACAAACCCTGCTTGTATCCTTGGAAGGCATAGGCGATAGAAATACCGCTGAGACCGTGCAAGGATTTGAAGTCGCTGTTGAACGTGCTGAATTACCCCCCCCCGCTGAAGGTGAGTATTACTGGGATCAGTTGACTGATCTCGAAGTGGTCAATCAGCAAGGCGATGTGTTTGGTCGCATTGTGGGCATCCTCGAATCTGGTGCGCATGAGCTTATCCGCGTGCAAGGTGAATACGAGGGTAAAGCGAAGGAATGGTTGATTCCTTTTGTCGCGGCCAAGGTGATTTCCATCGATTTAACCGCTCAGCGGATGGTGGTTGATTGGGGATTGGATTATTAAGCCGGATTACCACGTCATCACGTTATTTCCCGAGATGTTTGTTGCGCTGACTGAGGTGGGGGTCAGTGGTCGAGCGGTAAAGAATGCGTTGTGCGGTGTTCGGTGTTGGAATCCGCGAGATTTCACGTTAGATCATTACCATACGGTAGATGACCGGCCTTTTGGCGGTGGCCCCGGGATGGTGATGTTGGTAGAGCCGTTAGATTTGGCTTTGACAGCCATCAAAGCGACTTTATTGCGGCAAGGTATTGCTTCGCCGCGCCTGATTTATCTGTCGCCGCAAGGACGACGTCTTAATCAGGCGCTGGTAGAAGAGTTAGTGCAGGAGCCGGCATTGGTTTTGTTGGCTGGGCGCTACGAAGGCATCGACGAGCGTTTGTTTGAGCGTCATCCTTTAGAGGAAATATCGCTCGGCGATTATGTTCTTTCCGGCGGTGAATTGCCGGCAATGGTGTTGTTGGATGCGGTCATCCGCCAGCTACCCGGTGCATTGGGACATGCTGATTCAGCGAAAGAAGATTCCTTTGCCGATGGTTTGCTGGATTGCCCGCATTACACGCGGCCGGAGGATTATCTTGGACTGAAGTCGCCGCCGGTATTGCGCAGCGGTAATCATAGTCAAGTTGCGCGTTGGCGCTTGCGTCAGGCGTTAAGTCGGACGGCAGTGCGGCGGCCAGATTTGCTGGAACAACGGACGTTAAGCCCGTTAGAGTTGGCGTTGTTGAACAAATCGGTTTGAATGACCGATCAGTCGGGCGGGAATCATCCGGTCCGTTTTAGAAATGGCAGCATGTTTTCCGAAACCTATACTTTCTACTTTCGTGCAAGGAAACGAAGATGAATTTGATTGAACAAATTGAGAATGAAGAGATTGCCCGTTTGTCTGTGGGCAAAGTGTTACCTGAATTTTCTCCCGGCGATACCGTCGTGGTGCAAGTGAAGGTGAAGGAAGGTAACCGCGAGCGTCTGCAGGCTTATGAAGGGGTGGTTATTGCCAAGCGTAATCGTGGCCTTAACTCTGCTTTTACTGTGCGTAAGATTTCAGCCGGCGAGGGGGTTGAGCGGACATTCCAGACTTATTCACCGTTGCTGGCGGCGGTTGAAGTGAAACGTCGTGGCGATGTGCGTCGTGCCAAGCTTTATTATTTGCGTCAACGTTCCGGCAAGTCGGCACGGATCAAAGAAAAGCTGGATCACCACAAGCGCGCGGCCAAGTCACTTTCCGTCTAGTTTTTCAGTTTGCCGAAAAAGCCGCCCTTGCTTGGGCGGCTTTTTTTATGTCACCCGATCCTGCGGACGCGCTTGCATCCAATTCTCAAAATCGCTGGCCGGCATTGGTTTGGCAAAGTAATAGCCTTGCAGTGTATTGACGCCCATATCGGCAAGCAATTCAACCGTAGCCAGTTCTTCCACCCCTTCAGCGACACATTCCAGATGCATGGCATTTGCCATTTGCACAATGGCTTGCACGACGCGTAACCCCGGGGGGGTGTGGATGCGGCGCACAAAACTGATGTCGATCTTGATTTCGTTCACCGGCATGTCATGCAGTTGCGACAGCGAAGAGTAACCGGTGCCAAAGTCATCAATGGCAATGCGGAAGCCGGTGCGATTCAATTCATGCAGACGTTCTGAGGCAAATTCCACATCAAACAGTGCGATACTTTCAGTGATTTCAAGGGTAATGCGTTGCGGATCAATACCGAATTGCATGGCATCCGCGGTCAGTTTTTCGCTGAAGTGCGGGGTGAATAATTGACGTTTGGAAATGTTGACCGCCACACCGAGATCGCGCCCACGTGCTTTCCAGGCTTGGCTGGTGCGGAGTGAAGTTTTCCAGACTTGCTCGCCCAGTTCGCAGATCAGCCCCATATTTTCCGCCATGGGAATAAAAGTAGCGGGAGAAATCCAGCCCAATTCTGGGTCGCACCAACGCGCCAACGCTTCAAAACCCAAGGTGCAGTGGCTTTTTGCATCGACTAACGGCTGGAACCAGGTAGTAATTTCGTTATTTTTAATCGCGGCAGCAAGCCGGTGTTGGATATACAAATCTTTTTTGCCGAGTCCTTTTTGCGACATGTCGGAGAAAAATTGATACGCGTTGCGGCCCTGTGCTTTGGCATAAAACATCGCGCGATCGGCTTGCGAGAGCAGCGTGTCGATATTGTCGGCATCGTCGGGATAAATGCTGATGCCCATGCTGAAGGTGACGGAAAACTCAGCCCCATCGACCATTAAGGGCGTGTGAGTGATTTTGCCAATTTTATCGACCACTTCACGGATTTTGTCGACGCTTTTCATGTCCGGCATCAGCAGGACAAATTCATCGCCGCCCCAGCGGGCCAGGGTGTCACCGCTGCGCAGTTGATCGCGCACTGCCGTGGAAAGTGCAATCAGCAGCCGGTCGCCGGCTTTGTGGCCCAGTGTGTCATTGACCTGCTTGAAATGATCCAGGTCGAAAAAGCAGAGGCCGACTTTGTTGCCGGAGCGGGCGGCAATGCGAATGGCCATTTTGGCGCGATCTTCCAGCAAAACGCGATTGGGCAAAGTCGTTAGTGCATCGTGCAGCGCCATGTGTGTAATCTGCTTTTCCTGCATATAGGTTTGCGTCACATCGCGCAGAACACCCCGCACACCTTGTACCTCTCCATCGTTATTACGTAAGGGGGCAAAGCGGCATTCAATCCAGGTGTCGCTGGCATTTTCGTCATGCAGGCGCGCGCGCAGGGTAATCTGCGATTTCTTTTGTTGGGCGAGCGTGGTAAGGGCGGTGTTCATTTGATCGACATCATCGGGATGCAAACGATCCTGGAATTTCATGCCGGGCAAATCAGCCAGGTCAACCACGGCCCCACTTAAACGCGGCCAAGCGGCACTGGCCCGCCGGATCACGCCATCCAAGCTTAATTCAATGACCACTTCTTCCAATAAATTCAGGGTGTCGAGATAGGCGCGATTTTCTTCTTCACGTTGATGCACCGCATTCATCAAGGATTCCAACGTATAGGCGACGCTGCCTATTTCATCTGGCTTGGCTTTGGATTTTTCTAAAAGATGGCGCGCTTCAACGAAGTTGCCTTGCTGGGTCTGGCTGAATGCGTTGGCGGCCTGCTTCAGTGTGTTGATACGGCTGACCAAGTCACGCGCCCAGCGACCCAGAATCAGGTAGATGCCGAGTGCAAGTGTCGTGGCAAGTGCCAGTGCACTCATAAACATGGGCAGGAACCAAGGCGGTGTATCGGCCGGTAGGCGTAGGAGAAAATGGACGTTATTTATATTTTCGATGGGCTCGACCAAAATGCGCCAGCGTTGATTGGCGACCGTCAATTCGGCATTGGCCTGTAATGGAATCTGTATTTCGTCACTGCCGGCCAGCAGTTTGTCGGGTGTTGCCAGGTAGATGCTGCGTTTATCGGAGCCAATTAACTGTAGGGTGGAAGGCAGGATCGGTTGCAGAAAAACGATGTGTCCATTACCGATGTCCGGCCCGAGCCATAAAGGCGAACGAATAATGGCATGGAGTTCATCAAATTGCGGGCTGAAATACCAGTGATCTTGTTCTTGGGGCGGTAATGCCGACATTTCGTCGGCTTCGTGGCCATGCGCAAAGAGGATACGTCCGTTTTTATCCTGTACATAAACCGTATCAAAGCTAAGGTTTTCGCCCAGAGCAACTAACCATGCACGTAGGAGTTGCCAACGTAATGGATCAGGTTCGCTGGAAATGCGCTGCATTTCAATGCCGGTAGCAATGTTCTCACCGGCATCTTGCCAACTATTCTGCAATAAAGTGAGCCGCGCGTTGAGCATGAGTTTGACGGCAGCGTCTTCCTTGTGTTGATCACTTTCGCTTTGCCAGAGGACAAAGCTGGTCATGCTGAGTAATGTCAGCATGACGACGGCCAGCAATAAAATCACGACACGCCAAGTCAGTGTGCGCGCTAAAGGTGGTAGGGTTAATTTGGCAGACAAAATATTTACTCCATCCAGCCCGCATAGCGTGCATCAATTAAATCACGCAGACGTATTGAACGTGAGGGGGCCGCGGGTTGATTATTGATGCTCTGTAAAAATCGTTCGGTGGTAGCGACTTCTTCGCGCCGAAATACGCCATCCGGGCTGAATGCTGTTTTTCCGCGCATAAGAAACTGATTGAGTGCGTGTTTCATTTCTGGATGGGGGCCGGCCAGTATGTGTGCAATTTCATCGGGGTTATGTTGATCAATCCATTGCAGTGTTCGCCGGATAACGGCGGCCATCCGACGCACTTTTTCCGGTTGTCGGGTGAGAACATCGCTGCGTGTGGCGATTTGGACATAGAGAAATGGCCCGCCAAGCGCTTGATTCGTTTCGTGTGCATTGTTTAGGTCGGCCAAAATGTAGATGAGTCCCGCTTCCTTCAGTCGGCTAGAAAAGGGTTCTTCGCCCATGAGCGCGTCAATGGAGCCGGAAGCTAAGGCGGCGTGTTGTTCTTCGTAACTTTGTCCGGCTGGCAAGAAATTGACGCTATCGGGGGGAATACCCGCGCGTATCAACATGAATTCGATTAATTGGCGCGAGGTTGATTTATTGGTGCGGTTGCCGGTGTGTACGCCGATGATACGTCCTTTTAGGTCGGCAATTTTCTTGACGCTTTTCTTGAGGTCGCTGCGCACGCTGAGCACGAAGGTGGGCGCACGGCTGAGGGTGGCTATGCTGCGTACAGTGCTGCCGTTTGCATAAAAAGTGGCCAGCGCTGACATGCCGAGTGCGGCAAAATCGCTGTTGCCTTCAATCATTTGTTTAGCTGCCAACGGGCCGCCACTGACGTAACGAATGTCGAGATCTACGCCTTCTGCTTTGTCCGCGCCTATTTTCTTGATCAAATCAATCGGTAGGTAAGAAAAACTGGCGGGCCCCGGTGATGTTAGGGTAATTTTAGTCAGCGTTTGACTGTAAGCGCTGGCGGCTGTTAGGGAAATAACGATAAGGAATAGTGCGTGCAAGGTGACACGAACTGGGGGGGAAAGTAGGGTGTACACGGGCACCTCCTCAAAACAACATTATTTATGCTGCGCGCTTGGCTAATTATGACTCGGTATGACATGGGGCGGCACGGGATGGCATGGGTTGGCATGGGTTGGCGCGAGAGATTGCGTCCACTTACCAAGTTCGCGGGCTGAAACTGTCAGGCAGGCTGACTTCGATTCCTTCACCATTTTGATACAGCACGTAGAGTCCTTGGCGATGCGCATATTCTCTGACGCTGTCCGTGATGACCATGGCGGCCACTGCGCCCAGCGCTTGATGATGTTGATAACTGGGTAGCAATCGCTTGAGCTTTTCCATGCGGATAACGTGTTCGTCCACGTGTTCTTCACTGAGTTTGCTTTTGCATTCCACCGCCACCAGGATGCCATCATTGACCACCAGCAAATCGATTTCGATGCCTTCGCCGTTTCGGTTAGCTGCCACGCCCGGGTGAACTTCGTGGACTTCAATGCCTTGGGATTGGAATAGCCGTACCACCGCAGGTGCAACCATGTGCTCGACAAACTCACCGAGTCGATTACCTAAGTTCCCTAGATTTTTTGACAGGTTTTTAACGATGCGATCCGTTTCCTGGATCTTTCGGTCGGTTTCCTGGAATTTCTTATCGGTTTCTTGAAACATGCGCCAGACATCATCGAAGGTGGGAGCAGGGTGTTGTAGTGTGGACATGGCGTTGCCTTTGCTAGGGGATTGTTAAGCTCATTGTATGCCAGCTAAAACCGATCAGACATTATTATGCGTTGCAAGAATTAAGCCAAGTCCTGTTCATCCTTTAAAATCACATAGATCACGGATAAGGCAATTTCCGCAATCTGGTTTACGCGCTTTGCAGATATAACGCCCGTGCAGAATGAGCCAGTGATGGGCATCAAGCTTAAATTCATTCGGGACATAACGCAGTAGTTTATCTTCAACTTCTTGTACGGTTTTTCCTGCCGCCAAACCAGTGCGATTGGCAACGCGAAAAATATGGGTATCGACGGCGATGGTCGGTTCGCCAAAGGCGGTATTCAAGATGACATTGGCGGTTTTGCGGCCAACACCGGGCAGGGCTTCCAACGCTGCTCGCTGCCGCGGTACTTCTCCGGCATGTTTATCGAGCAGAATTTGGCAGGTGGCGAGGATGTTTTTCGCTTTGGTGGGGTACAGCCCGATGCTGCGGATATGCGTTTTCAGGGTGTCTTCGCCTAAAGACAGCAGCTTTGCCGGTGTGTCGGCGAGGGGAAACAGCGTTGTAGTCGCAAGATTGACGCTTTTATCGGTGGCTTGCGCCGACAGCATGACCGCAATCAATAACTCAAACGGCGAGCGATAGATCAGCTCAGTGGTGGGATGGGGATTGGCGGCTTGCAAGCGCTGAAAAATAGCGCGACGGCGAGTGGCGTTCATGATGCTTTACCGCTATCGCGCAGGGTCAATCACGCTGGATTAAACGATTACGCAGCGCGATCAACAGTCCTAAACCGATGAATGCGCCGGGCGGCAAAATGGCCAACAAAAAGCCGTGATAATCGTGCGCGAGCGGAATAACCCAGTCTTTCGCAATGGGACCGAGCGCGAGATCAATGCCAGAAAACAAGGTGCCTTTGCCGATCGCTTCGCGTAATCCACCGAGGGCGACCAGCACAGCAGTTAACCCTAGCCCCATCATGCTGGCATCGAGAATGGAATGTGCCGTGGAACGTTTGGAGGCAAAGGCTTCCACTCGCGCCAAGACGATGCAGTTAGTGGTAATCAGGGGAATAAAAACACCAAGTACGATATAGAGTGCGGGTGTCCAGGCGTGCATGGCCAATTCAACAATGGTGACCAGTGCCGCGATGATCAGCACGAAGGCAGGAATGCGAATCTCGTGCGGGATGAAATTGCGCACCAGTGAAACCGAGCCGCTCGATACCGCCATGACCAGGGTGGTGGCCAAGCCGAGTGAAAGCGCGTTAACCACGTTATTGCTGATCGCCAGCAGCGGACAGAGGCCGAGTAACTGCACAATGCCGGGATTTTGCGTCCAGAGGCCGTTGACGATGATGGCACGTGATTCCGCTGAAATCAGGCTGGGCGTTTTTGTGGTTTCGTGCGTTGATGTTTGGTGAATCGTGCTTTCGTTGATCATGGCGCGACAGCTCCTGACGGGGGGGCGGGCGGAGCAAGCAAGGTGTCTTGATGCGTGGCAAAGTAATGCAGTGCGCGGTTAACTGCTTTGACGATAGCGCGCGGCGTGACGGTGGCTCCGGCGAAGTAATCAAATCTGCCGCCGTCTTTGCGCACTTTCCAGAGCGCATCGGCTGGCTCGCTCAGGCTTTTGCCGGTGAATTGATTGATCCAGGCGCTGCGGGCAATTTCAATGTAATCGCCAAGGCCGGGGGTTTCCCGATGCGCAGTGACCCGCACAGCGCTGATGTGTCCGTCAGCAGTAATGCCGACCAATAAACGAATTTCGCCGGCATAACCCTCTGGCGCAATGGCTTCCAGGACAACGCCAGTCACGCGGCCATGTTGACGCGCAATGTAGGCCAAACCCGGGCGCTTTAAACCAAGTTGTGGGGTGGGCGGCAAGACGAGAGCGTCGCGGATCGGGTCGTTGTCGAAGCTGGCCGGCGGCAAGGCTTGCGATACTAAAGCGAGTTTTTCCGCCTGCTGGCTGCGTTCAATAATGGGGCGGGTCAGGGTATAGGCACCGGAAAGCAGACCGGCCCCGACCATTGAAAAAATCAGCAAGGTTAGCGCGGTTGACAGCGTTTCACGCAGGGCCGGGGTCATCATTGCCCTTTCTTATGGCCAAATGATTGACCCATTGAGTGACCAAATACGCGTGGTTGCGTGTAGTGATCAATCAGCGGCACGCACATATTCATCAATAAGATGGCGAAGGCGACACCGTCCGGATAACTGCCAAAAGCGCGGATGATGACGGTTAAAAATCCGGCGAGAACGGCGTAAATCAGTTTGCCACGCGGCGTTGCTGCGGCCGAAACCGGATCGGTGGCGATGAAGAACGCGGCCAGCATGACGCCGCCGGAGAACAGATGCAGCAACGGGTCGGCGTGTTGCGAGGGATCAATCAAGTGCAAAACGCCGGTCGTGACGACAACACCCAGCAAAAAAGCGAGCGGAATATGCCAGGTAATGAGGCGGAGAGAGAGGAGTGCCAAGCCGCCCAGTAAAAACATCAGTTCAACGATTTCATGCCCGCGCGCGCCGACCCACCCAAAGATCGGTTGCGCCAAAATTGTTTCAGTCGGCGTGTGCAAGCGGGCCTGCGTCTTCCAGGTGTCGAGTGGCGTGGCCGCAGTGTAGGCATCTGCACTGACTGAACTCTGCCCCGCGAAGACGACATCAAAAGCGTTGCTTAGCGTCAGCGCATGATCGGCCAAGGCGATGGGAGCCGGCCATTGCGTCATGTAAACCGGAAAACTAACAATCAAAGCGGCATAACCCACCATCGCTGGATTGAACAGGTTTTGCCCGATGCCGCCATAGAGATGTTTTGCCACCACGATGGCCAAACCGATACCGATAGCGTAGAGCCACCACGGCGCCAGTGTGGGCAACGACAGCGCCAACAACCAAGCGGTGACCAGTGCGCTGTTGTCACTCAAAAAGGGTTTCAGCGGCAGACCGCGCAGCAACAGCAGCAAGGTTTCAAAGCCGAGTGCGAACGCGCTGCAGAGCAATAAACTGACCCAGATGCCGGGGCCGAAGAGCCAGGCATGTGCTGCGATGCCGGGAATCAGGGCGAGCATGACTTTCAGCATGATCGCCGCGGTGGAGTTATTGCCGAGGATATAAGGTGAGCCGATCATATTTGTACTCGCGTTGTTGCGTCAGCAGCGGTCACCGAGGTTGAGGTTGCCGAAGTTGAGGATACTGAGGTAGCAAGTGCCGCCCGTCGCGCTTCAATTTCATCGATTTCCTTTTGCACGCTGGCGGACACTTGCTCAGTATTTTTCGGGGTGACCGCTTCTTTCGCTTTCTTGGCGCGTTCTAACGCCGCTTGCAAAATAGCTTTTTTCCGCTCAGCGTCCGGATCAACCACCGCATTAGCCGTATTTGCCGTATTTGCAACACTGACCCCACTCGCTGCTTCACGCGATTTCTCCGCAGCTTTGGCGAATTTCTCGGCTTTTTCTTGTTTTTCGCGTTCAAGTCGGAAGGTTTTGAATTCGTGGCGCAGGCGCGCTTGATCCGCGTTTTGTTTGTCGCGTTCGCGTTCCCAAATTTCACTTTTGGCGAAGCGAAAATAATCGACCAAGGGAATATGGCTGGGGCATACGTAGGAGCAACAGCCGCATTCGATGCAATCGAACAACTGATAGCGCTGGGTGCGACCGAAGTCTTTGGCGCGGCTATACCAATACAGCTCAAAGGGTTGCAAATCGGCCGGACAGGCGCGCGCGCAGGCACCGCAACGAATACAGGGCAGTTCGATCGACTTCGCGGGAAACAGCGTCGCATTCTTCACGATCAGGCAATTTACCGCCTTGGTAACCGGGGCAGCGCTATCCATTAAATTGAAGCCCATCATCGGGCCACCGACGATTTCCCCTGTCGCGTTAGGTAAAGCACCGCCAGCGGCGGCGAGCAAATCCGATAGCGGTGTGCCGATGCGCACGTCGAAATTGCCGGGCTGGGCGACATGACCGGTCACTGTGACGATGCGTGAAATCAGTGGCTCACCTAATTCCACCGCACGATAGAGGCTGTAAGCGGTGCCGACGTTGAAAACTTGAATGCCAACATCAGTGGAGCGGCCGCCCGAGGGTGTCTCGATACCGGTGAGGGTGTAGGTTAATTGTTTGCCGCCACCGCCTGGATAGCGCGTTGGCACGGCAATGACTTCCATATCGACTGGCGCGCCTGCCCGCAGCGCGGCAAGTGCTGCCGGCTTGTTATCTTCAATGCCGATCAACACCGTGCGGCAGGCCAAAGCATGGCGCATGATTTCGATGCCACGGATGATGTTGGCAGCGCGTTCCTGCATTAAGCGGTCGTCACAGGTGATCCACGGTTCGCATTCAGCGCCATTAATAATCAGGGTATGGATGGCTTGTGCCGCCGGATTCAGCTTAATAAAGCTGGGAAACACCGCGCCACCGAGACCGGCCAGCCCCATCTCGCGAATGCGATTGCGCAGGGCGGAGGGGTCAAGCTGCAGCCAATTGAGCGGCTGAAAATCGATGCTGCGATCTTCGCCATCGGCTTCGATACAAATAGTGAGGTCGAACAAGCCGGAAGGATGCGGCACTGCACGCGCTTCAATGGCGCTAATGCGGCCAGAAGTAGGCGCATGTACGGCGGTGGAAACATAGCCATCGGCCGTGCCGATCATTTGTCCGCGCAAGACCGCATCACCGACGGCAACCACCGGTTGCGCCGGCGCGCCGATATGTTGTCGCAGCGGTACGACATAGCGCGGCACCAGCGGCATGGCCTGAATTGGCGTGCGGTTGGAGACCGCCTTGTGACCCTCGGGGTGGATGCCGCCGTTGAAAGTGAAGAGAGATCGTGTCATGCCACGCGTTTCATCATGTGGATGGGATAGCGCCATTTCCAGTGCGGTAAATCTTCTTTAATGATTTGCATGCTGATGCAATCAACAGGGCAGGGCGGCAAACACAATTCGCAGCCGGTACATTGCGCTGCCACGATGACGTGCATTTGCTTGGCCGCCCCAACGATGGCATCGACCGGGCAGGCTTGGATGCACAATGTGCAGCCGATGCAGGTGTTTTCGTCGATCACCGCGATTGATCTAGGCTTGACTTCTAAACCTTCGCCCATTGGCTTAGGCTCAACACCGAGTAATTCCGCTAATTGTTTAACGCCTTCTGCGCCACCGGGCGGGCAGAGATTGATATCGGCCTCGCCCTTGGAAATCGCTTCGGCATAGGGTTTGCAGCCGGGAAAACCGCATTGGCCGCATTGCGTTTGCGGCAGAATCGCATCAATCTTCTCAACTAGGGGGTCATCTTCAACACGATATTTGATCGCGGCCCAGCCGAGAATGCCACCGAGCACCAGCCCGATGGCCGCCATAACTAAAATCGCGCTGATCACGATCGAATCAATCCGGCAAAACCCATGAAGGCCAAGCTCATCAGGCCGGCCGTAATCATGGCGATGCTGACGCCTTTGAACGGTTTGGGCGTATCGGCGGCTTCCAACCGTTCGCGCATGGCGGCAAACAGGATCAGCACGAGGGTGAAGCCGAGCGCGCCGCCCAAGCCATAAATCAACGATTCCAGAAAATTATGTTGTTCGTTCACATTCAGCAGCGGGATGCCGAGAACCGCGCAATTAGTGGTAATCAGTGGCAAGTAAATACCGAGTACGCGAAAAAGTACCGGCGAGGTTTTTTTGATGAACATTTCGGTGAAACCGACGATGCCGGCAATCACCACGATGAACGACAGCGTGCGCAGATAAGACAGTTCTTGTCCCAGCAAATAAGTGTCGATCAGGTAACTGGCACCGGATGCCAGCGTTAGAACGAAAGTGGTGGCCGCACCCATGCTGATGGCCGATTCGAGCTTGCGCGAAACGCCCATGAAGGGACATAAGCCAAGAATTTTCGACATGACGATGTTGTTGACGAACACCGTGCCGATGAGAAGGAGAAGGTAATGTTCCATGGAGGGCGAGATTTTTGCGCTGCATTATCCACCACTGGCCAGGGCCTGAACACTATCAATCAAGCCCTTGCCAGCGGAAAAGTGACGGTGCGAGCGGTTAATCCAGCAACTCGTGCGCGCCGTCGCAATAGGGTGGGTTGGCGGAATGTTTGCAGGTGCAGAGCCAGACCTGGCTCAGTTTTTCGACCTTGAATGGCATCGGTTTGAAGTCGGTGCCGGCGTGCGAACCATCACAATACGGTTGGTTTTTTGATCGGCCACAACTGCACCACCAGTATTCGCCGGCTTCCAGATTGGCTTCGATCGGCACTTTGCTTGCTATAACGGGTTCACTCATGATTTATCCTCTCGGTAATAGTCGACTAAATTTGTCGGAATGCGAATATTACAAGGGATTGGCCGCTGCGTCAGGGGAAAAATGAGCGCCGGTTAGTTCTATGACGGGGATAAATCGTTGCGCCTGAAGCATAAATCTTCAGGCGCGCGGGCTTGCATAAGTGCGTCAAAT
>CAYWXO010000033.1:0-20131 GCA_964462255.1 uncultured Thiobacillus sp.
TCACGAGACACGTCCGAGGCGACAAGATAACCTTCAACTGCACCGTCCAGCGTCACGATAGCGCCCTTGGCATCCATCGACTTGACGACACCCTTGACGATGGCACCCTTGTCATGCGTCGCAACGTAGGCATTGAACGGATCATTTTCCATCTGCTTGACGCCAAGAGAGATACGCTCTTTATCCACATCAATAGCCAGCACAACGGCTTCAACTTCCTCGCCCTTGCGATAGTTGCGCAGGGCTTCTTCGCCCGGCAGGCTCCAAGACAAGTCGGACAGATGAACCAGGCCGTCGATGCCACCCGGCAAACCAATGAACACACCAAAATCGGTGATTGACTTGATCTGACCGCGCACTTTGTCGCCCTTCTTGGCGTTCATGGCGAAATCGTCCCACGGATTCGATTTGCACTGCTTCATGCCCAGCGAAATACGGCGGCGGTCTTCGTCGATCTCCAACACCATGACTTCAACTTCATCGCCCAAAGAAACCATCTTGGACGGATTGACGTTCTTGTTGGTCCAGTCCATTTCTGAAACATGCACCAATCCTTCGATACCCGGCTCAATCTCAACGAAGCAGCCATAATCGGTCAGGTTAGCCACTTTGCCGAACATGCGGGTGCCGGTGGGGTAGCGACGTGACAGGCCCACCCACGGATCTTCGCCCAACTGCTTGAGGCCGAGGGAAACACGATTCTTGTCTTGATCGAACTTAAGCACAACCGCGCTAACTTCGTCGCCAACCGTCACCACTTCAGACGGATGCTTAACGCGACGCCAAGCCAAGTCGGTAATGTGCAGCAGGCCATCAATGCCGCCCAGATCAACGAACGCACCGTATTCAGTGATGTTCTTGACCACGCCCTTGACGGTAGAACCTTCTTTCAGGTTAGACAGCAAGCTCTCACGCTCAGCGCCCATGCTTTGTTCCAGCACCGCCTTGCGCGAAACCACAACGTTGTTACGTTTGCGATCCAGCTTGATCACTTTGAATTCAGATTCTTTATTTTCGAATGGCGTGGTGTCCTTGATCGGACGCACATCAACCAACGAACCCGGCAAGAAGGCGCGAATACCGTTACACATGACGGTCAGGCCACCCTTCACCTTGCCGTTGATCAGACCTTTGACCACGCGGCCCTCTTCCATGGCGGCTTCCAGATCGAGCCAAGCGGCCAGACGACGCGCACGATCACGCGACAGTTTGGTAGCACCATAACCGTCTTCAATGGATTCAATGGCGACTTGCACGAAATCGCCGATGACGACTTCAATTTCGCCACGATCGTTCTTGAATTCTTCGACGGGGATCAGGCTCTCAGACTTGAGGCCGGCGTTAACGGTGACGAAGTTGTCGTCAATGCCGACCACCTCAGCGGTGATAACTTCGCCATGACGCATTTCCTGTTTGGAAATGCTTTCTTCGAACATGGCGGCAAAAGATTCGGCAAATGACTCTTCGGGTTGGTTGGAGGCAACGGATGGGGTAGCGGTGGACATGAAAAAAACCTGGTTAATACCGTGTTACCACGGCGGGTTGGTTAAAAACAAAAAAACTGAAACAAAAAAAACCGAAAGCAACTTCAAACACCGCGCTTAAAAGCCGCTCAGCATGAGAATGAAGTCTTTCGGTGATTCAGTCTGACTCTGCATGGCGTGCTTCGGCATACCACGTCAGCACTTGCTGCACCGCCTGTTCAATATTCAGGCCGGTGGTATCCAGCAAGACCGCGTCTGCAGTCTGTTGCAAGGGGGCAGCGCTGCGGGCTGCATCACGTGCATCGCGCGCTTCCAGATCCTGCAAAAGCGCCGCGAGATTAGCATCGAATCCTTTTTCAATCAACTGCTTATAGCGTCTTTGCGCACGTTCTGCCGCCGTGGCCGTCAAGAAAATTTTTAGCGCCGCATCAGGAAAAACGACCGATCCCATATCACGCCCATCCGCCACCAAGCCAGGCGACAAACGAAACGCACGCTGACGCTCAAGCAAGGCTTGGCGTAACGCCGGCAGCGCAGCAATACGGGAGGCCGCGCGGCCCGCTTCTTCACTGCGAATCACATCGCCGACCGACTCGCCGGCCAGCATGACTTCATTGCCGACAAAGCGCAGTGGCATCCGCGCCGCCAGCGCCGCCAGCGCCGCCTCATCTTCCAACGCCACGCCTTGCCGTTGCGCTGCATAGGCGGTGACGCGATAAATTGCGCCGCTATCAAGATAATGAAATCCCAGCGATTGCGCGACCCGCGCCGCTACCGTGCCCTTGCCAGAAGCGGAGGGCCCATCTATAGCAATAACCGGAATTAATGTGACATCCATCATGTTTGCACTGTCCTTGATCAAAATATTTGCTGCGATGACTAAAAAAGGCGCGCATTTTCGCATCGTAAATAGCAAAAAACTGCGTCGATGCCGATAATTGACGCAGGCAGTCTGTCAGACTTCTAAACGGATGCTCTCCTCACTGGTAAGCCTCACTGCCACCTCGCCACTTTTAAAGGGAATTGTCATGACCACGCGCAACGAATACATCGAAAACATGAAGACCCATCTCGACCAATGGAACCAACAAATCGCCGAATTGGAAGCCAAGGCACGCGTTACCAAGATCGACATGCGCATCGAATACGAAATGCAATTGGAAGCCCTGCGCAAACAACGCGATGAAGCGATGGAAAAATTGGATGCACTGCAAAAAACCGCTGCCGATGCCTGGCTTGATTTAGCCCAAGGCGCGGATGAGGCCTGGGCAAAAATGCGCGAAGCGTTCGAAAAGGCCAGTACGCATTTTCAGAAATGAGCGGGCTGCATCGTTGCATTGTTGATTAAATTAATCTAGCCGACATTCACTAACCCAAGAGAAATAGCATGAGCACTAAAAAAATCATGGCCATGGTCATCGCAGGCGGCGAAGGTTCCCGCCTTCATCCGCTCACGGCAGAGCGGTCCAAACCCTCCGTCCCTTTTGGCGCACGTTACCGCATCGTTGATTTTGTCCTGTCCAATCTAGTCAATTCGGGCATCCACGCCATTTACCTGCTAGTGCAATACAAATCTCAATCCCTGATTGAGCATGTGCGCAAAGCCTGGGTCATGCCGCCCCTCCTGCAAGAACATTTCATTACTGTTGTGCCACCCCAAATGCGACGTGGACAGGAATGGTTTCAAGGCACCGCCGATGCGGTTTATCAAAACATCAACCTGATCCGGCAACACAAGCCAGACTTGGTTTTGGTGTTTGGTGCCGATCATATTTACCGCATGGATATTCAGCAGATGATTGATTTTCATCTGGAGAAAAATGCAGGGGCCACCGTCGCTGCGCTACCGGTTCCGCTTGATCAAGCTTCCGGCTTCGGCATTATTGATGCCGCCAGCGACGGCCGAATTCGCGCTTTTCAAGAAAAACCGGCCAACCCGCCGGCCATGCCGAATCGACTCAGCCATGCCTATGCATCGATGGGCAATTACTTGTTTGACACGCAAGTTCTGTTGGACGCACTGGAAAGTTGCAACGCCGCCGGTGGGCATGATTTTGGTCAGAATGTGCTTCCCAGCCTGCTCGATAGCGGCAAGCTATTCGCTTACGACTTTAGCAGCAACAAGGTACCCGGCGTACGTGCTTACGAAGAACCGGCTTACTGGCGCGATGTCGGTACGCTGGATGCCTATTTTGACGCGCACATGGATGTACTCGGGCTTGAAGCACGTTTTGATGCGTTCAATGCGCTTTGGCCCATTTTCTCCAGCAATTACCAAGGGCCGGTGGCGAATTTCATTGACGCCAATATACAACGCAGCATTATCAGCGCCGGTTGCCTGATCAATGGGGCCAGCGTCAAAAACTCCATCTTGCGCCGCGAAGTCGTGCTGGAGCCTGGCGCAGAAGTTGAAGACTGCATCATCATGGATTACGTCGTCATTCGACGCGGTGCCAAACTCAAACGCGTCATCATTGATCGCTATAACGAAATCCCGGAAAGCACCATTATTGGCCATGACCCCGCGGCCGACTTGGCTCGCTTCAAAGTCACCGACAGCGGCATCGTCATTATTCCCGAAGGGCAACCTTTCCAAACCGCACGGACTTCTTACAGCGGAGAATCCTGATGCAGAGTTTTACCGTTTGGCCGGGCAAACCGTATCCACTCGGCGCAACGTGGGATGGCGAAGGCGTCAACTTTGCCCTCTTTTCAGAACATGCTGAAAAGGTTGAATTATGCTTGTTTGACGCCAAAGGTCGCCGTGAAGTTGAACGTATCACCTTACCTGAACAGACTGATCAAGTCTGGCATGGATATTTACCGCAAGCCCGGCCGGGACAACTTTACGGCTACCGCGTGCATGGTCCTTATGAACCGGAGTTGGGTCAACGCTTTAACGCCAACAAACTGCTGATTGACCCGTATGCAAAATCCATCATTGGCCGCATGGCCTGGTCTGATGCCCATTTTGGCTATCGCGTCGGACATCGGCGCGAAGACCTCTCGTTCGACCGCCGTGATAGCGCAGCCGGCATGCCCAAATGCCAAGTCATTGACCCCGCATTCACATGGGGCGATGACCGACCACCGGCGATTCCTTGGCACGACACCGTTATCCACGAACTGCATATCAAGGGTTTCACGCAGCTACATCCGGCTGTACCACCGCACCTTCGCGGCACCTACGCCGGTTTAGCCACTGCGCCAGTCATTGCGCACCTGAAAAAATTGGGCGTAACCGCAGTCGAATTGATGCCCGTCCACGCGTTTATTGACGACCGTCATCTGGTGGAAAAAGGGCTGCACAATTATTGGGGGTACAACTCAGTAGGATTTTTTGCGCCAGATGCACGCTATTTGTCTAACGGCCATGTGGGCGACCATATCAGTGAATTCAAAACGATGGTCAAGTCTCTCCATTCGGCCGGCATCGAAGTCATTCTCGACGTGGTGTACAACCACACCGCAGAGGGTAACCAGAATGGCCCAACGCTCAGTTTCAGGGGCATCGACAACGCCGCCTACTATCGATTGATGCCGCAAGAACCGCGTTATTACCGTGATTACACCGGCTGCGGTAATACGCTAAACATGCTGCATCCGCGTGTCCTACAATTAATCATGGATTCTCTGCGTTACTGGATTCAGGAAATGCATGTTGATGGCTTCCGCTTTGATCTGGCCTCAGCCTTGGCGCGTGAACTGCATGAGGTCGATCGTTTATCGGCCTTCTTCGACATTATTCACCAGGATCCGATCATTTCGCAGGTAAAACTAATCGCCGAGCCATGGGATTTAGGCGAAGGGGGATATCAGGTCGGTAATTTCCCGGTTGGCTGGACGGAGTGGAACGGTAAATATCGTGACGCGGTACGCGCATTCTGGAAAGGCGAAGGCGGCAAAATCGGCGAACTCGCCTATCGGCTGACAGGTTCATCCGACCTTTACGGACGCGAAAGCCGACGGCCCTATGCCAGCATCAACTTCGTCACGGCCCACGACGGCTTTAGCCTGTGTGATCTCGTCAGTTACAACGATAAGCACAATATCGCCAATCACGAAGATAACCGCGATGGTGAATCGCACAACATCTCCTGGAATTGTGGCGCAGAAGGCCCCAGCTCAGACCCCAAAATACAGGCTTTACGCGCACGCCAACGCCGTAATTTAATTGCCACTTTACTGCTATCACAAGGTGTACCCATGTTGCTGGCCGGTGACGAATTGGGCCGCAGCCAACAAGGCAACAACAATGCTTATTGCCAAGACAATGCATTAAGTTGGGTCAATTGGAATCTGAGCGAAGAAGACCAACATTTTCTCGAATTTGTTCGCCGCATGATCAAATTGCGCCACGACCACCCCATTTTCCGGCGCCGCAAGTTTTTTGAAGGACGCCCCATACACGGCGGTGCCGTTAAAGACATTGCCTGGCACAATCCCAATGGCACGGAAATGAATGAAATCGAATGGAATCAACATTTTGCGCGTAGCCTGTGCGTCTATTTATCAGGAAATGCGCTAGATGAATGTGACCGCTATGGCCAACCTATCCTGGATGATGATTTTCTGCTCCTTATAAATGCCCATTATGAAACCATACCCTTTACATTACCTGATTATCCTGGCGAAGAAACCTGGCTTTGCGTATTAGATACAGCCTACGCTGAAGGCTTAGCCACCGATGGTAGTTTTAACCGTGGCAGTATATTCCCCCTGCAAGGACGCTCGCTAGCCCTTTTGACCCGGGCACACCAGCCCTTGAAAATTCCGCCTCTGAAATAATTCCAAACTTATGAACCCCGCCTTTTCTTTACATGAATTAGCCGAACAATCAGGTATTGTTTCCGAATATTACGATATATGGGGCAATGCACATTCCACCTCTGACAATACCCGCCGTGGTCTGCTGCATGCTATGGGGATTGCCTGCGATAACGATGATGAAATTGCTGCTTCACTGCGGCAGCTGCACACCCAACACTGGCAACACCGTCTGCCCACAGTACGGGTTGTACCCGTTAATCAACCCATACAAATTCGCCTCAATATACCCAAAAGTGACCTCAATACCCAACTGAACTGGACACTTAATCTTGAAAATGGCGCAACGCTAAGCGGATCATTTTTACCAGCAGAACAGCCCTCACTTGAAACAGCGCATTGGGATGGCACAGACTGGCAAGCCATTACGCTAACGTTAGCGGCTATTGAAACCGTCGGCTACCACCAACTTCAGCTTGCAGGCATTCAGCCCACTCTCACCCTGATCGTGCATCCGCCGCACTGTTATCAACCGACTGCACTGGCCGCGGATCGACGCGTCTGGGGTTTGTCGGTACAGCTTTATGGCGTCCGCTCAGCGCGTAACTGGGGCATTGGCGATTTCACCGACCTGCGCCATTTGGTCGAATGGGCTAAACAAGCCGGCGCTGAACTGGTTGGCGTCAATCCTTTACATGCGCTATTCCCCCACAATCCCAATCATTCAAGCCCGTACAGCCCATCAAGTAGAGAGTTTTTGAATACCCTCTATCTCGACATTGAAGCCATCCCGGAATATGCAGAATGTGCCGGTGCGCGCGTTATCGTTGAAACCGCCGATTTTCAGACACGCCTACACGCCCTACGGGATGTCGAACGGGTAGATTACGTTAGCGTATCCAATCTCAAGTCAACCATTCTTGAACGTCTCTATCGCCACTTCCAAAAACATCATCTGGATGTTAATACGCCACGCGCACAGGCATTCCGCAGCTATCAGGCGCAAGCCGGCCACGAATCCAATCGGCTTGCGCTGTACCGTTTTGCGCTCTATCAGGCACTGCAAGAACACCTTTATGCACAAGATAACCAGTACTGGGGATGGCCGGTATGGCCCGCGGAATATCGCCATCCAGAGTCTGATCAGGTAATCGCCTTTGCCAAGGCGCAACAGGAGCGGGTTGAATACTTCCAATATCTGCAGTGGTTGGCGGCAGAACAATTAGATGCCGTCGGCAGCGTCGCGCAACACTCTGGCCTGGGCATAGGTCTATATCAAGATATTGCTGTAGGCGTTGATTTGGGTGGCGCTGACACTTGGTCAAATCGAGAACTTTACGCCGTAGGCGCACGCATTGGCTGCCCACCAGATGATTTCAGTTTACTTGGCCAAGACTGGGGTTTACCGCCATGGATTCCATCTAAATTACAAGAACAATCCTACGCCCCGTTCATTTCTATGCTACGTGCCAATATGCGCGGAGCCGGGGCATTGCGCATTGATCACGTCATGGGCCTGATGCGATTATACTGGGCCCCTCCCGGCGAAGACGCACGTACGGGTGCTTACATCAATTACCCACTCAACGACCTACTCGGCATTCTTGCGCTGGAAAGCCAACGCAACCAATGTCTTATTGTGGGTGAGGACCTAGGTACTGTGCCCGATTCTGTACGCAGCGCGCTCCATGAGCTAGGCGTGTTGTCGTATCGACTGTTCTATTTTGAACGCAATTACGGCCATGAAAATCACGGGGCCTTCAAATCCCCACATGAATATCCAGTACAAGCCCTCGTTGCCGGCAGTACGCACGACCTGCCGACGCTCACCGGATTTTGGCAAGGTGCCGACATAGAGTTACGCACTCAGCTAAATCTTTATCCTAGCGAAGAACAACGTAATCAACAAATTCACGAACGTCAACTTGATCAAGCTCGCCTGCTATCTGCCCTTGCCAAGGAAAATTTACTGCCGCAAGACGTCGCAGCCGACCCAGCTCACGTTCCGGAAATGACCCCGTCGCTACTGCGCGCCATTCATTGTTATCTGGCACGCTCGCCTGCAAAATTGGCCATGCTGCAGGCCGAAGATTTACTCGGCCAAAGGGACCAAGCCAACTTACCCGGCACGGTTGATCAACACCCCAACTGGCAACGCAAACTCAACCTCCCGCTTGAAGCATGGACACTTGATGACAATATTAGGACAATGGCAGCGGCAATCTCCCTTGCTCGCAACGTTAGTCTATAAAACCAAATTGAATTAACTTTTATAGGAATGCTACAAATGTCATATTCTATTTCTCGTTCTTTTTCGACTACACCAACTAAAACGCCCATTGCAACAGCAATATTCAGTTTAACCGTCAGTCTAACCGCCCTGTTAATCAGCACACCGGCCTTTGCCGCCCCAGAGCTAAAATCCTCCGTTGATAGGGCGATGGTAGGCGAAGAAATTCAGATTACCGCGTCTTCTGGCTCTTCGTTAATCCCTGTTTATGCTAAAGATTGGAATGTCTCCTCCGAATTTGGCTTGATTTCATCCAACCGATCGGGTGCAAAAATCAAAGCCATCAAACCAGGCTTTGGCACCGTTTCTGCAAAAGTTAATTTGCGCGAACTGGCCATTGATATCAGAGTGGTCGCAGCGCCCCCCATAGAGCCACCGGCAGAACAAGCAAAACCCGCAGCAATTGAACCCGTTATACCAAGCAAGGTGGAAGCGCCTATTCCACTTGAAGTACCCGTGGCGACTATGACGCCCGCAATGCCGGAAATGCATATTGCAGTACCCGTCGTTACCGCTGCGCCAGCAAGCAAAAAATTGACTGCTTGTCAGCAAGAAATTGTCGATCGGAAACGCGAAATTGCCCATGATTTCAATGAAGGGCATTACACAGAGGCACGTAATAAACTGCTAGAACTGAAAAAGTCTTGGCAGGATGATAGTCGCTGGGCCGATGCCTTATTAGGTGCCATTGACAAACTGGCCCCCAACGCAGAGCAAGCCAAGTAATTTTTAAGCTTCCCGTCCCTCTTAAAATTGCAGCAAACCTACGTTTTTTTCCACTATCCCCACAAGGAGAATTTGGATGTACTCACTTACGCTGTTATCCACCGATTTGGAAAGCATGCTGTCACGACATGGGCATGATCCGACACGTTTGCTGCAAATTTTGATTGAGATTCAACACCAGCACGGCTGGATTCCAGCCGAAACCATTGATTTTCTTGCCGAGCAATTAAATCTGCCGCGCGCGCGCATTGATGGCGTCATTGGTTTCTACAGTTTCCTGCACCATCAACCGGTCGGCCAATTCCGCCTTTTGTTCTCGGACAACATCACCGACCGCATGCTGGGCAATCAGGCATTGATTGACAAGCTATGCAACACACTCTGGCTGGAACGTGGCCATGTTTCAGAAGAAGGTTTGGCTTCGGTAGATACCACGTCTTGTACCGGGCTATGTGACCAAGGCCCTGCTCTGCTAGCTAATGGTTGGGCCATCCCCAATTTAACCACAGAACGCTTGGATCAAATCGCAGAACTCATTCTGCAAAGAACGCCGGTAACCGCCTGGCCACAAGAATTTTTCGCCATCAAAGACAATGTTCATCGCGCCGATATTCTGCTCAACAACCGCTTACAACCCGGTGATGCCCTGCGCACTGCCATTGCGCGCGGCAACGACCCTACGACAGAATCGGCAGCCAATGCACGTTCTTGGCGAGAAGCGACCCCACAAACCCCTCTCGGCCCCTTAGCCACATTAGAAGAAATCAAACGTTCAAATTTACGCGGCCGCGGCGGGGCCGGTTTCAGCACGGGCTTGAAATGGGAAGCCTGTCGCAATGCCCTTGGCGAACCCCGCTATGTTGTCTGCAACGCCGATGAAGGTGAACCCGGTACATTCAAGGATCGTGTTTTACTCACACGTCAAGCCGATCTGCTATTTGAAGGCATGACGGTATGTGCTTACGCAATCGGCGCAAGCCAAGGCTTTCTCTACTTACGGGGAGAATATCGCTACTTGTTAGATCCTCTTAATGAAATTCTTGAAAACCGTCGCGCTACCCACTTACTCGGCAACGATATTTTAGGCCAAGCCGATTTCAATTTTGACATCCAAATTCACCTAGGTGCTGGCGCTTATGTCTGTGGTGAAGAATCTGCCCTGATTGAATCGCTGGAAGGCAAGCGCGGCATTCCACGCAATCGACCGCCCTATCCGGTCACACATGGTTATTTACAAAAGCCCACTACCGTCAATAACGTCGAAACCTTCTGTGCAGCCGCACTCATTGCCCAACACGGTGGTGACTGGTATCGCGCTATTGGCACAGCAAAATCTTCCGGCACCAAAGTATTGTCAGTTTCCGGCGACTGTGCCCGTCCCGGTATTTACGAATATCCCTTTGGCGTTACCGTACGCCAAGTGCTCGCGGACTGCGGCGCTGGTCTCAATAGCCAACATGAAATACAGGCCGTGCAAATCAGTGGTCCTTCCGGGGTATGCATCAGCGCGGATGAATTCGACCGCCGCATCGCCTTCGAAGATCTTGCCACGGCCGGCGCTTTCACCGTGTTCGATGCCCGTCGTGATATGTTTGAAGTGGCGCGCAATTTCGCCCATTTCTTTGCGCACGAAAGTTGCGGCTTCTGCACACCATGTCGAGTCGGCACCACCCTGCTGAAATCGACGATGGATAAGATCGCCGACGGTCATGGGACGCAATATGACCTACGTGAAATAGATCAACTTAACCGTATTCTAAATCAATCCGCCCACTGTGGTTTAGGCCATACTGCTTGCAACCCCACCCTGGACACCTTGAAGCGGTTTCGCCCAACTTACGAACGTCGCTTGAAGTCGCTCGACTTTGAACCTGCCTTTGACCTGGATGGTGCATTAGCCTTAGCACGGCGCATGACTCAACGCGATGATGCCGGCGCACATCTAAATCAATCAACCGAGACTAAATCAAGTGGGGAGATCCATTCATGAACGAGACTTTTCAACTCGACGGCGAAGCAGTCGCCTTTGCTCCCGGCCAAACTGTATTACAAGCCGCACTCAGTGCCGGTCGCTACATACCACATCTGTGCTACCACCCTGAATTTAAACCACATGGCAGTTGCAAGGTCTGCACAGTAAAGATAGGCAATAGAACAGCTGCCTCCTGTACCTTGCCAGCGCAAGCCGGACTCGAAATTGAGAGCGAAACGGACGAGATGAACGACCTGCGTCGCACCTTGGTACAAATGCTGTTTGCTGAAGGTAACCACTTTTGCCCATCTTGTGAGAAAAGTGGCAATTGCGCATTGCAAGCATTGGGTGCGGATTTAGGTGTCATGACCGCGGGTTTCCGCCACTTGTTTCCGAACCGTCCCCTTGATGCCTCGCATCCAGATATCTTGCTTGATTTCAACCGCTGCATTTTATGCGAGCTGTGCGTTCGCGCATCCTGTGAAGTGGATGAAAAATGCGTCTTTGCCTTGTCTGGCCGTGGCATCGACAAACATCTGGTGATCAACGCAACTTCCGGCAAATTAGCCGATACCAATATCGCGCTGACCGACAAAGCCATGCAAGTTTGCCCCGTCGGTGTCATTCTGCAAAAACGGATCGGTTTCAGCGTGCCGATTGGCCAACGTCGCTACGATCAACGCCCGATCAGTGAACAAGCGCTGGATGATGCGCCACGCGTGCCCAGTGCAAGTGACCAGCGCGCAGCTTGCGAGGAGTAATGAGTATGACCGCCACTGCAAAACCTAAAGTTCGTGTTGCCACCACCTCGTTAGCCGGCTGTTTTGGCTGCCACATGTCCTTGCTGGATATTGACGAACGTCTTTTTACCCTACTTGATCATGTTGAATTCGATCGTTCCCCCCTCACCGACATCAAACACTGCGGCCCGTGCGATGTAGGGCTGATTGAGGGCGGTATCTGCAATGCAGAAAACGTCCATGTACTGCGCGAATTCCGCAAAAACTGTAAAGTTCTGGTCGCTGTTGGCGCTTGCGCAGTAACAGGTGGCTTGCCCGCACAGCGTAACCACCTTAGCCTAGCAGATTGCCTGCAAGAAGTTTACGTCACGGAAACCAGTCTGCACAACGGCATGATTCCAAACGACCCTGAGTTGCCGCTTCCGCTCGATAAAGTGCATCCACTGCATGAAGTCGTCAAAATTGATTACTTTATTCCCGGTTGCCCGCCTTCCGCTGATACCCTATGGAAGTTTCTCACCGACCTACTCGCTGGTCGCACGCCCAAACTAGGCGTTGAGTTAACGCGTTACGATTAAGGTGAACACCATGAATGTCAATTTAGAAACTGCTCCCCACCCGGATACTCTGCGCCGCGTCGCCATTGACCCCATTTCGCGGGTAGAAGGTCACGGCAAAGTCACTTTATTGCTAGACGAAGAAGATCACGTCCAGCAAGTTCGTCTGCATATCGTTGAATTTCGCGGCTTTGAAAAATTTATTCAGGGCCGACCCTACTGGGAAATTCCCGTCATGGTGCAGCGTTTATGCGGTATCTGCCCGGTATCGCACCATCTGGCCGCCAGCAAGGCACTTGACCAGATCGTGGGCGCGCATCATCTAACGCCCACTGCCGAAAAACTCCGCCGCCTCATGCATTACGGACAGATGCTGCAATCACATGCACTGCATTTTTTCCACTTGTCATCGCCAGATCTATTGTTCGGCTTCAGTTCCGATGTTGCTAAACGTAACATTGTCGGTGTTGCCGCTGCCTACCCGGAAGTCGCCCGCCAAGGCGTTCTTCTGCGCAAATACGGGCAGGAAATCATTCGGCACACGGCCGGCAAGCGAATACACGGCACCGGCTCCATCCCTGGTGGCGTTAACAAAAACCTCAACTTGGCTGAACGCGACGAACTTCTCAAGGACATTTACCAAATTATTGGCTGGGCACGCAGCGCCGTGCATTTAACTAAGCAATTGTTCGAGCAGAACCTGGCTGAATACAACGACTTCGGCCGTTTTCGTTCGCACAGTTTCAGCCTGATTGGTGCCGATGGTGGCATGGATCTTTACCACGGCGGACTACGTGCTCGCGATAGTGATGGCAAAACACTATTCGATCATGTCAATTACAACCATTATTGGGAACAAATCAGTGAAGAAGTGAAGTCATGGACTTACATGAAATTTCCCTTCTTGCGCACTCTTGGCCCGGAAAATGGCTGGTATCGCGTCGGCCCGCTGGCACGCGTGGTGCAATGCGATTTCATCCCCACCCCCTTGGCTGAGCGCGAGCGGCAAGATTTTCTCGCTTTTGATGCCGGTCGCGCTGCAGGTTCAACGCTGGCCTACCACTGGGCGCGCATGATTGAGATGTTGCATGCCGCCGAAGCGATCAAGGAATTACTGCACGATGCCGACCTGCAAGGCGAGGATCTCGTGGTCAAAGGTGAACGGCAAGAAGTGGGCGTCGGCATGATCGAAGCGCCCCGTGGCACGCTCATTCATCATTATCACGTCGATGAACATGACCAAGTAACACGCGCTAACCTCATTGTTTCCACGACGCATAATAACCAGGCCATGAACGAATCAGTTCGCCAGGTCGCGCGCCAATATCTTGACGGCCGCAAATTAACCGAGGGCTTACTCAATCACATTGAAGTTGCCGTGCGCGCTTTCGACCCCTGTTTATCATGTGCCACCCACGCACTCGGCAAAATGCCGTTACAAGTGGAATTGATTGACGCTGAAGGACGCCAAATTGATGAAATGGTGCGCGGAATCGACTGCAGTCGCTAAACATGTCGTCATCCACGCTATTGCCTATATTGATCATTGGCATCGGCAATCCTAGCCGGGGTGACGACGCACTCGGCCCGCAGCTGATTGAACGGCTGGAAGCGTTACAGCTTCCCGATGTAGAACTCATTACCGACTTTCAGTTACAAGTCGAATTCGCGCTTGATTTGCAAGGACGCCAGCACGTGATCTTTGTTGATGCCAGCCTGAGTGCGCCGCCACCATTTCGCTATAGTCAAGTTTTTGCCGCCGAGGACACCAGCTATAGCAGCCATGCACTTTCCCCCAGTGCAGTGTTGCATGCCTATCAAAAACTGTTCGGCGATCCCCCGCCTGCTTATGTACTAGAGATAAGCGGCATAGCATTTGAATTAGGCGAGGGACTGAGCGATGAAGCAGCATTTAATTTACATGCCGCGCTGACTTGGTTAATCAATTACATTCCTTCTCTGTCTGCGCAATTAAATCATTAATTATCTTTTGGAATAACTATTATGCAACTGGCTTATATTCAATATTACGATGATGCCGATTATCTCGCTAACGAAGCCTGTTCCCCCACCAAACACGAATACGTCGCGGGAGAAATCTTTGCCGTGGCAGGAGCCTCTAAGCGTCATGCTACGTTAGCTTTAAACATCGCCATTGCTTTACGCCAACATCTACGCGGCAAACCCTGTGCCGTTTGGATGGCGGATATTAAAGTTCACGTGCAGGAAGACTCCGCTTATTACTATCCCGATGTGGTCGTCACTTGTGATGCTGCCGATTTAAGCGCCGAAGCACCACCAAATTATCTGAACGCCCCCAAACTCATTGTCGAAGTGTTATCCGACTCGACTGAATCCGTTGATCGGCGCGAAAAATTGCTGTCTTACCGTCGTTTGCCTAGTCTGATTGAATATATTCTGATCGACCAGAACAAGGCTCGCGTAGAGGTTTATCGTCGTAGCACAAACAATAACTGGCAACATGAGATTTACGAACCCGACGAGGCAGTCCATTTATCCAGCGTGGAATTGGATTTACCGATGCAGGACATCTACGCCGATATAAAAATATAATATAAAAATATAATTTTTTACCACGCTTTCGCCCACATTTCTTGACCGTGCAAATAATGAATTTCACTACCATTCATAAAAGCACGATCTTCATTTGCATTCGCAACAGGATACGGGTGAGTTGCACGTGATTCAGCAATAATCTCGCCCTGCTGGACCAAGCCACTCTCCAGTACGGAAAATAGATGCAATCCCGTATCGCTCCATTCATACCAAGTATTAGGGTTATCTGCATTAACCCCGCCAGAAGGCAATAGGCTATGCCGAGCAATCGGCAGGGCCAAGCGTGCTAACACCCCTGTTTCATTGCCACTAACCAACAATGTAAAAGCATGATGATCATGCAACACCGCTGAATCACTGCCACGCTTACCGATGAGCATGCTGTTCACTTCTTTCGGTTGCGCTGGATTGCGCACATCAAAAAGCGCAACCTTTACCCCTTGATACCACGCACCACGCCCATCGCCAAAAGCAGCTGAAGTATCTGGCAGCGCATCTTTACCGACCCCAATCAACCAATTTTCACCTAGAGGATGCAAATAATCTGAATAGCCAGGTATGGCTAATTCCCCGATCAACCTCGGATTACTCGGCTGACTCAAATCAAACACATAAAGCGGATCTGTTACCCGAAATGTAACCATGTAGGCGCGGTTGCCAACAAACCGCGCCGCATAAAGCCGTTCGCCCGGCTTACCAATCGCCGCCGGGTGCTGGGCATTAGGTAATTCAGACAGCACACTCAATTTGCCTTCTGTTTCATGCAGCAAAGTAAGCCGGGTAGTGGCACTACCATCCCAGTCCTGCCCCAACGAAGTCGCTATACGCAATACCCCTTGATACTCTCCCATACGGAATGATTTTTTACCCTGCTCCCAACCAAGATGACCCGCCACGCTACCCGAACCTCGATAGCGGGGCCCATCAACCGCGAGCGAGAACTTGTGGATATCGGTTGCAGCTTCATTCGGATAACGGGCTACTTGAGTACCAACATTCACTGTATAGCCCTGCCGAGCCGTCGCAAGATAAAGCGATTCATTAGAAACATAAATGGCCTCACTAGCACCGGTCAGACATTGACTACGCGGTGGTGCAGCCGGGTTAGCCAAATTAATCGCGCTGACAACCACCAGATCCGCTGTTGCTTCAGCATTAACACCCGAGGGTTGATAGCAGGTATTTGCCTCCACCAAGGAACCTTGCTCAACACCATCCAGCGACCATTTAGGCAGCAAATCACGCAGGCTGGCGTCAGTAATTCGTTGCTGGTTTTCTTGCTGCTGTATCGTGTTTGCCGGATAAGGATTAAATCCCGTAATTGCCGGGGTGTAGCGAGTAACGAGATAAAGCGTTTCACCAATACGCCGACTGGCTACGTAATAGCCATCAATACTGACGCGATGACTCAGGCTAGGCGAAGTAGGTTCAGTAATGTTTACCCATTGCAACTCTGTCTTACCATTTGCCCAATGCCAAGGCATAAACCAATCACGCGCCATAGCATTAGTGACACCCACTAAAGGAGAGTAATAACCCCGTCCCGATTCAGCCAGCGCCAGCAATATATCGGGGCGATTGATAGCATCATTATTGGTCGCATTATTACCAGGTTTACTATTAGCCAAATAAGCCCGGCTATGACTGAATTCCGCAGGCAACGCGAGTTGCGCAATTAAGGTACTGCCGGCATTGGCTGCGGCCTGCTCTGCGGTCACGCTGGTCAAGCGCCGTATCCGCAATGAATCAACCTGCTCACCCGCCGCACGCCCCAAAATATAAAAGTGACGTCCATCGCTTTTAAAATGATCCGCCTCGTCCACGCCGGCTTCCTGCAGATTGGTTGTCGTGAAATTCGCGGCATTCTCCGCTGTAGCGAATGACATATCCGTAGTCACCATTGCGCCAGATTTAGCACTCACCGCAGTAGCCCCACCATTCACCAAGGCCTGCTTAAGGTATTCTTCCATAGCCTGAGCACTTGCAAAAGGCTGCAACTCACTGCGACTCGACACCATGGGCTTTGCTGGATTCTCGGTTGACCCAGCCCCGGAATTACAACCGACCAGATACAGCCCACTCATCAGGGCAATCAACAACGCCAACAACCCAACCCGATGCATCGTATTCATTTTGCTTCCTTTACCATTTTTAATGTAGGTCAACCAAACTGCAATCGCTATAAGTCAAATGCGATTAATACGACCAGTAGAGACACGCTATTAAAGGCAATTTTAGGCGACAAGCCCCATTTGTCAAACCCTTTAACCTTCATCCTCACGATCAATTTTTCCCTCACATTCTGCTGACGATGAGTAGAATTTTCCACGATGTTTAAGTAATATAAAACGCTCACGCGCTGCCGTCAGGAGAAAATCAATGGCAAACCCACTCAAAAACCGCATCAATCATTCCGGAAAATATAAAAATATACTGATAGGCGTAAGTTTATTAGGGCTAGGCTATTTTTGGGGTGGGCTCACAGTACATAAGCAAATCTTTCCCTACGAACAAATAATTCTTGCAAAAAAACTATTAACCAATAAACATGTGGATGACAGCAAACTACAGACCAACCCAAACTGGCCAGAGCGCAGAGAACAGTTTGAACTATTTGGCCGTCAGGCCGATGTGGTCATGATTGGCGACTCAATCACCCATGCTGGGCACTGGGACGATATTTTTCCCTCGACAAAAATAGCGAATAGAGGCATTGCCAGAGATAGAACCGATGACATTATTAAACGCATAGACGCTATCATTTCTGTGCAACCTAAAAAAGCATTTCTAATGGTGGGAATAAATGACTTAAACTGGGGAAGAAGTGTTGACGAAATATTCAATGATTACAAAAAAATAGTCACCACACTGCAAAATAATAAAATTCAAGTATTTATTCAATCAACACTTGAATGTAGAAAAAAAGACTGCAAAAACAAACTAGAAAAAGTTAGAGATTTAAACAAAAAACTCCAAATATACGCAACTCAACAACACCTTATCTATATCAACATAAATGAGGGATTAACCAGCGAAAAAGAAGGCTTGCTTAGCGAATATACCTACGACGGCATTCATCTGCGTGGTATCGGTTACGAAAAATGGAGCAAAACAATCGCACCCTACATATTTTCCCTGTAGAAAACTTTTATTATCCCCAAGGAAAAAACTCTATTGAGCTGGATTTTTTGCTTAGCAGGGTGAGTCGGGTTATGCGATAAAGCAGCTAACCCGCCCCCTCCTAAACAGAATAAAGTCAAAACAAGCAAATAAAAACCTCACTCCCACTCAATCGTCCCCGGTGGTTTCCCGGTAATATCATAAGCAACGCGATTAATACCGCGAATCTCATTGATAATACGATTACTCACTTTAGCCAGCAGGCTGTAAGGTAATTCTGCCCAATGCGCGGTCATGAAGTCTTGTGTTTGCACCGCACGCAAGGCGATGACGTAATCGTAAGTGCGGCCATCACCCATCACACCGACCGCTTTCACTGGTAAAAAGACGGCGAAGGCTTGCGAGGTTTTTTCATACCAGCTGGAAGCACGCAATTCTTCGATGAAGATGTGATCAGCGCGCCGTAACAAATCGGCATATTCCTTTTTCACTTCACCCAGAATACGTACGCCCAAGCCGGGGCCGGGGAAGGGATGGCGATAAACCATGTCATGTGGCAAACCAAGCGCAACGCCAAGTTCACGCACTTCATCCTTGAACAATTCGCGCAGTGGCTCCAGCAATTTCAAGTGCATGTCATCCGGCAAACCACCGACATTGTGATGGCACTTAATAGCATGCGCTTTCTTCGATTTGCCGCCGACGGATTCAATCACATCCGGGTAAATGGTGCCTTGCGCCAGCCATTTGGCGTTAGCCAACTTAGCCGATTCGGCCTGAAACACGGCGACAAACTCACCGCCAATAATTTTGCGCTTCTTCTCCGGGTCGGCGACGCCAGCGAGTTTGCCCATAAATTGTTCAGTGGCATCGACATGAATCACCTTAACACCGAGGCTTTGCGCGAAAGTCGCCATTACTTGCTCGGCTTCGTTCAAACGCAGCAAGCCGGTATCGACAAACACACAGGTCAACTGATCGCCAATGGCTTGATGAATTAACGCCGCCGCAACGGACGAATCGACGCCGCCAGACAAGCCGAGAATGACTTCATCCGTGCCCACCGTCGCTTGAATCTTGGCGACGGCTTCGGCGATGTAATCCGGCATATTCCAATCTTGCCCGCAACCGCACAATTCATGCACAAAGCGGCCAATAATGGCTTTGCCTTGCAACGTGTGGGTGACTTCCGGGTGAAACTGCAGACCGTAGAAGCGACGGGCTTCATCGGCCATGCCCGCGACCGGCGTTGCGGCGTTATCGCAAATCACTTTGAAGCCGGGCGGCAGATCAACCACGCGATCACCGTGGCTCATCCAGACATCCAACCAGGCTTTACCATCCGGATCAACCCGGTCTTGCACATCAGTCAACAACTTGGAATGGCCACGCGCTCGCAATTCGGCGTAACCGTATTCGTGATGACTGGCGTTTTCCACGGTGCCACCGAGTTGCGCCGCCATGGTTTGCATGCCGTAACAAATACCCAGCACCGGCACAGCAAGCTGAAAAACTATTTGCGGTGCGCGCGGCGTATCGTCTTCCGTCACCGACGCGGGGCCGCCAGACAGAATGATCCCTGCCGGCGCGAAATCGCGGATAAATTGTTCAGAAACATCATAAGGATGCAGTTCGCAATACACATTTGCCTCACGCACGCGACGCGCAATGAGCTGGGTGTATTGAGAGCCAAAGTCAAGAATGAGGATTTTTTGATGCATAAAATAAATCGAATACCCGCTTAAACGTGATAATTCGGCGCTTCCTTGGTGATCTGCACGTCATGTACGTGCGATTCCTTGATGCCGGCATTGGTGATTTCAACAAATTGCGCCGTTTCGTGGAACAGCGGAATGCTGGCGGCACCGAGGTACCCCATGGAGGAACGCAAGCCGCCC
>CAYWXO010000034.1:0-18940 GCA_964462255.1 uncultured Thiobacillus sp.
GGTTTCAAATAACCGCCTCACCATGCCCCCGGATTCCGCCCGCGTTGGCGTTTCCATTGGGCGTTGGTTGTCTGGTGCGGGCTGCATCCAGGCTACGTGGTGGCGCTGTCGTAAACCTGACATCCTTTTGTATCGGTATGACTCCGAACATCGGGGGATGACGATTTCTGGCGATATTCCTTTGTATAACAATGAGTTACGAATGCTGTCCGATTTGGCATGCGATTTGCACATCCCTGTTCATCGTCACGCTGTGACATCCCGCGACATCTCGCGATACCCGACAGGAGCTCAATATGATTACGCTTACCCCTTCCGCCCTTTCCGCAATAAATAAATTTATCAAAGGGTCGGCTACGCCCGTGGCAGGCCTGCGCATCGCCATTTCCGGTGGTGGTTGCTCGGGTTTTCAGTACGGTATGAAGTTGGAGGCGGCTAAGGCCGAAGACGATGTGCTGGTTGAGTTGAATGGTGTCACGCTGCTGGTTGATGCTTTATCGGCACCGCTGCTGGCTGGTGTGACGGTGGACTTCGTCGATAGCCTGAATGGCTCCGGTTTCAAATTCGTTAACCCGAACGCGACGAGCAGTTGCGCTTGTGGTTCCTCCTTTTCAGCTTGAAATTTAGTTTAAGGACTTACCATGTGGGATTACTCGGAAAAGGTTAAGGAACATTTCTTCAGTCCGCGCAATGCCGGTGCGCTGGATGATGCCAATGCGGTTGGCGATGTCGGTTCGCTCAATTGCGGCGACGCGCTGCGCTTGATGCTAAAGGTTGATCCCGACACAGAAATCATTCAGGCGGCCAGCTTCCAGACTTTTGGCTGCGGCTCTGCCATTGCTTCCAGCTCGGCGCTGACCGAGATCATCAAAGGCATGACGTTGGCGGCTGCGCTGAAGGTTAGCAATCAGGATATTGCTGATTATCTCGATGGTTTGCCGCCGGAAAAAATGCATTGTTCGGTCATGGGGCGTGAAGCCTTGCAAGCCGCCATCGCCAACTATCGTGGTGAAGTATGGAGTGATGACCATGAGGAAGGCGCGTTGATTTGTAAGTGTTTCGCGATTGATGCGGTGCTGATTGAGGAAACGGTACGCGCAAATAATCTCTCTAGCGTCGAGGATGTGATCAATTACACCAAGGCCGGTGGGGGGTGTTCATCTTGCCATGAAGGTATTGAGGAAATTCTAGTGAAAGTATTGGCTGAGCGAGGAGAATCCTTCAGTCCACACACGGTTGAACTCAAGGAAGAAGTGAAAGCTCCGAAGTTGACCAATCTGCAACGCATCAAGCGCATTGAGCGGGTGTTGGATGCGGTTCGCCCCCAGTTGCAACGCGATCACGGCGATATTGAGTTGGTCGATGTTGACGGTAAAACCATCTACGTCAACATGACGGGGGCTTGCGCCGGTTGCCAGATGGAAGCGCTGACGTTGCAAGGCATCCAGCAGAAGCTGATGGACGACCTCGGCGAGTTCGTGAAAATCGTGCCCAGTCGTGCCGGTTCGCTCTCGCGTGCCGCCAGTCACCCGTAAGTCAGGAGCCTAAAATGGACGCTATATATCTCGACAACAACGCGACCACGCGTGTCGATGATGCTGTATTGGAAATTATGCTGCCATACTTTACCGAGCAGTTCGGTAATCCTTCCTCAATGCACAGCTTCGGTAACAAGGTGGGATTGGCGATCAAAAAGGCGCGCTTGCAGATTCAGGAGCTGCTCGGTGCCGAGCATGATTCCGAAATCATTTTCACCTCTTGCGGCACCGAGTCGGATTCGACCGCGATTATGTCGGCGATCAAGGCCAACCCGGGCAAGAAGGAAATTATCACCAGCAGCATTGAGCATCCGGCGGTGTTAGCGCTGTGCGATCATCTGGAAAAGGAAGGCTACAAAGTGCATAGCCTGAAGGTGGATAGCAAGGGTCGCCTCGATCTTGATGCCTACGCAAAATTACTGTCGGATCGTGTCGCCTTGGTGTCGGTGATGTGGGCTAACAATGAGACCGGCACCTTTTTCCCTGTGTTGCAAATGGCGGAGCTGGCGCATGCCGCCGGCGTGTTGTTCCACACCGACGCGGTGCAGGCGGTGGGCAAGGTGCCGATCGACCTGAAGCATAGCAAGATCGACATGTTGTCTTTGTCTGGCCACAAGCTGCATGCCCCCAAAGGCGTTGGTGTGCTCTATCTGAAGCGGGGTGTCCGCTTCCGTCCCTTATTAAGGGGTGGGCATCAGGAGCGTGGTCGCAGAGCAGGCACAGAAAACACCGCCTCCATTGTCGGTCTAGGCAAGGCGTGTGAATTGGCTCAGGCGGCCATGCAGCACGAAAACACCGAAGTGCGTCGTCTGCGCGATAAGCTGGAAGCGGGCATTCTGGCCAAGGTGCCGCGCGCATTCCCGACCGGTGATGTTAGTAATCGGTTGCCGAATACCAGCAATATCGCGTTTGAATTTATTGAAGGCGAGGCCATTTTGTTACTGCTGAATAAGTTCGGCATCGCCGCGTCAAGCGGATCCGCTTGCACGTCGGGTAGTCTGGAACCTTCACACGTCATGCGCGCAATGGGTATTCCTTACACCGCAGCACATGGTACGACGCGTTTCTCGCTATCGCGCTACCCCTCGGAAGCCGAGATTGACCGGGTGATCGAAGTCACGCCGGCGATCATCGCGCAACTGCGCAAAATGTCACCCTATTGGGGTGAAAATGGCCCGCTGATTGAACCAGAGAAGGTTTTTATACCCGTTTACGCCTAGGCTATTACGTCTCCTCCCACCTGTACGATTGCGGTAATGGTGGTTTGCCCGCCCTCTTCACGGAAGGCGGGCTTTTTTTTGCCCAAGGCTGCGGTCGTTCGGCTTGTCACCTTCACGACAACCTGCCGGCTTCGTCCTGTTTCATTTACGACAGTATTGGGTCAATAGCCCAATAAAATGTAATAAAAACAATAGGATAGCGATATTTCATGAGCAGGCATGGCACTTGCGTTTATCAAGTTGTCATCATTTGGAGGACGACTCGTGGACCTTCCCGTACTCAACACCCAATCCGGCAGCGGCTGTGATTCGCACTCATGCGGTTCCAGTGACGATCAGCTTGGCCATTTGCCGGAGCATATTCGCGCCAAGGTACACAACCACCCGTGCTACTCAGAGCAGGCGCATCACTACTTCGCGCGCATGCATGTCGCGGTAGCGCCGGCTTGCAACATACAATGTCATTACTGCAATCGTAAATATGATTGTTCCAATGAGTCTCGCCCTGGCGTTGTCTCTGAAGTTTTAACCCCGGAGCAGGCGGTGAAGAAGGTGATGGCCGTAGCCGCCAATATTCCGCAGATGACTGTACTTGGTATCGCTGGCCCGGGCGATCCGCTGGCTAACCCAGCGCGTACTTTTGAGACTTTCCGCCAGCTCACGCTGAAAGCACCGGACATCAAACTGTGCGTTTCCACTAACGGCTTGACGCTGCCGGAATCGGTTGAGGAGTTATGCAAGCACAATATCGACCACGTCACCATCACCATTAACTGTGTTGATCCAGATATTGGCGCGAAGATTTACCCGTGGGTGTTTTGGCAAAACAAGCGGGTTAAGGGCCGCGCCGGGGCTGCGATTCTCATTGAGCAGCAACAGAAAGGCCTGGAAATGCTCACTGCGCGTGGTGTTTTGGTGAAGGTTAACTCGGTGATGATCCCGGGTATAAATGATGAACATCTCATTGAAGTTTCTAAGGTGGTGAAGGCGAAGGGGGCATTCTTGCATAACGTTATGCCGCTGATCGCTGAGCCGGAACATGGCACGTTCTATGGTCTGATCGGCCAGCCCGGCCCGACGCACGCGCAATTGCAGAAGCTGCAGGACGCCTGCGCCGGCGATATGAACATGATGCGTCATTGCCGCCAATGCCGCGCCGATGCGGTTGGCATGCTGGGCGAGGACCGCGGCCAGGAATTCACCCTCGACAAGATTGAAAAAATGGAAATCGACTATCCCGCAGCGATGATTAAACGCGCCGAAGTCCATGCCCAGATCGAGCGTGAGCTGTTAAATCGGGGACAGACCCCGGTTTTTCCGCTCAATAAATTGGGGTCTGTCCCCGGTTTACCTCGTTTGACACGCCCGGTGTTGATGGCGGTGGCTACCAAGGGGGGCGGTGTAATCAATGAACACTTTGGCCATGCGCGTGAATTTTTGATTTACGAGGCGCATGAGGGGGATGTCCGCTTCATTGGTCACCGTAAGACGATTCCGTATTGCGAGGGAGGTGACACCTGCGGTGACGGCGAGTCGGCACTTGATGTGACGTTACGCGCGTTGTCTGGCTGTGAAGTTGTCCTCTGTTCCAAGGTTGGTATTGAACCTTGGGGGCGCCTTGAAGCAGCCGGTATTCAGCCTAATGGCGAGCATGCCATGGAGGTGATCGAAGACGCCGTATTAGCGGTGTACGAGGAAATGCGGTCTGCGGGGAAGTTGGTGGTAAGTCATGTTGAGCAACAAAAGGCCGCATGATGAAAACCAACGATACGTGGTGTGGGGTGGTGTGGGCTCCGATTGGCGTGGATCGCTATGCCCCCGGATTCCGCCTTCGGCTGCATCCAGGCTACTTTCGAACACTAACTTTTATCTAACGCGTAGCCCGGATGCAGCGTAGCGGAATCCGGGGTTTGCAGCGCTAAAGGATTACTCCATGGCCTTTGAAATCATTGAAACCTGCGTTAATTGTTACGCTTGCGAGCCGCTTTGTCCGAATCAGGCGATTTATCAGGCTAGCCCGCACTTCCTGATTGATCCGAATAAATGTACTGAATGTATCGGAGATTTCCTGGAGGCGCAGTGCAGCAGCATTTGCCCGATTGAGGGGGCGATTCTCGATGAGCTCGGTCGCGAATTGAATCCGCCCGGTTCGCTTACCGGAATTTCCCCGGCGCTGTTGGTGCAGTATCAATCTGCCATAGCAGCGACTTATCAGTCTGCGTTGGCGGCGAAATCAGCCTGATGCCATGTTGAACGATCCCGTTGCCATCGCGCCTGGCGTGTTCTGGATTGGTGCACTCGACCCACAATTGCGGGTGTTCGATGTCATCCTGAGAACCGCTAATGGCACCACCTATAACGCTTATTGCGTACGTGGTGAAACCGGCGTGGCGATCATCGACACGGTAAAAGCAGAATATGCCGACACCTTCTTTCAGCGCTTGGAGCAGGTGGCACGTTATGACGAGATCACGGTCATTGTGCTGAATCATCTTGAGCCTGATCATACCGGGGCATTACCTGAGTTGATGCGGCGCGCGCCGCAAGCGCAGTTATATATCTCGGTCAAGGCGCAGACCATGTTGAAGGGGCTGCTGAAGAGCGAAGACCTTGAGTTCACGCCGGTCGATACGGGAGCTACTGTCGATTTGGGTGGTCGCACGCTGACTTTCCTTATCACCCCCTTCCTGCATTGGCCGGATACACAATGCACCTACCTAAATGAAGACGCGTTGTTATTTTCCGGCGATGTGTTCGGCTGTCATTTCTGCGACGCCCGTCTGTTTAATGACCGCGTCGGTGATTTTCGCTTTTCGTTTGAGTATTACTACCAGCACATCATGCGGCCGTTCCGTGAGCACGTGCGCTACGGTCTCGACCTGATTGAGCCACTTGAACTGAAATTGATTGCCCCGGCGCATGGTCCGATTTTGCGTGATGCACCGCGTAGTTACGTACAACGTTATCGGCAACTGGCCGCCCCCTTGCTGCATAACGAAGCCGCCGACCATGCCAAAACGCTGGTTATTTTTTATATCAGCAGTTACGGCAACACTGCACGCATGGCGCAGGCAGTGCGCGATGGTGCTGAAGAAATCGATGGTGTACGGGTCAGTATGTACGACTTGCAGGGCAGTGAAATTTCGCCATTTGTCGATCTAATCGAAGAGGCTGATGGCATCGTATTCGGTTCGCCGACCATTAATGGCGATGCCGTGAAACCAATCTGGGATCTGCTTTCTTCTCTTGCCGTGGTCAATATCAAGGATAAGCTGGGCGCGGCATTTGGCTCTTATGGCTGGACCGGCGAGGCGGTGGCGATGGTGGAAGATCGCCTGCGTGGTCTGAAGCTCCGGGTGCCGGTGCGCGGCGTCAAAGTCAAGCTGATCCCCAACGATGCGGAACTGGCGCAGTGCAAGCTGCTGGGCCGTCAACTCGCGGAGCACCTCACCGGCCGCACTGTACGCCGGGTTATTGATATGTCTGAACTTTTCAAGGAATCCCCTCATGCCTAAAGCAAACGTCACCTTTGAAGACATTGGCGTCACTGTCAGCGTCCCGGCCGGTACCCGCTTAATCGAAATATCAGAAAAAGTAGGTGCTGGTATTACCTACGGATGTCGCGAAGGCGAATGCGCCACCTGCATGATGAAAATCGTTTCTGGTATGGAAAACATGTCGGAACGATCCGTGCTGGAAGACAAGGTACTGCAAGAAAACATGGCCAGTCGCAAGCATCGGCTGGCCTGTCAGGCCCAGGTTCTCGGCGGCGAAATCGTCGTGCGACCAGGCTGACTTTACCTCCCACCCCTGTTTTACCCACCCACTTATTGGAGCCTATTATGCCCCTAGTTACATTTTCTAGCCCCTTGCACAAGGACAAAACTGTTTATGCCGTTGCCGGTAGTCATACCAAGACCTTACTTGATTTGGCTAAGGAAAACCATATTCCTATCGACTTTAGTTGCCAAGAAGGTGATTGCAGTACTTGCCTGATAAAAGTCACCAACCTGTCACGCAAAGGCCCGATGGGCGGTCCACTCACCGACCGCGAAATTACTGTCTTGAAGGAACTTAAAAAAATCAGCAAGGATGAGATCGAAGCGATGAAAGTGGACGATGTGCC
Organism: uncultured Thiobacillus sp.; assembly: GCA_964462255.1. Classification (GTDB taxonomy): domain Bacteria; phylum Pseudomonadota; class Gammaproteobacteria; order Burkholderiales; family Thiobacillaceae; genus PFJX01. The sequence continues at coordinate 6,885 of CAYWXO010000034.1, forward strand.
GCACACCTCGTGGCGTCTCGCCTGTCAAATGATCGTGCGTGACGAAGATATTCTGGTTGAATACCCGAGCAAATAATTTGGAGTAAATCATGCAACCCGCTACAGCGCAGTACACCGCAATGCACACCACGACTCACGCCTCTACGCGTGTAGGCCTCTATGCCCTGCTCATGACGCGCGCAGCGGGCTTGCCGAATGACGATTTGTTTGCCCGCATGCTGGTCAGTCAGGCAGGCGGATTGTCGGCTTTGCCTGCCGGCCTCGGCTTGGATTCACACGATTTCCGCAGCCTGATGATCCGCCATTTTCCAGGCTTTGGCTTGCCCGCTCAACTTGCGCATACCCCCGATTTGGGTGATCGCAGTGTTGAATGGGGGGACCTCCTCGCCCTACTGATGCAATACCGCGCTGGAGCAGATCCTTCTGAGACTTGGCTGGCGTTGATCGTCGCCACCGCTTGCATGGGGGATGACCACCTCTGGCAAGATTTGGGTTTATGGCAGCGTAGCGATTTGACGCAGTTGATGACGCGCAATTTTCCCGCGCTGACAGCGCTTAATACGCAGGACATGAAGTGGAAGAAGTTTTTATACAAACAACTCTGTAATCGTGCGGGGGTTTATACCTGCCGCTCACCGTCGTGCGAGGTTTGCGTAGATTACGCTAAGTGCTTTGGCCGCTAATACCGATACCGCCGTTTTGAATAATGTCGCCATGGCTGAGCGACAACGCAGCCATGCCGTTGCCGCTTACCATGGTCTTGCCATCGGCGATGCGTTGGGGGCGACCGTTGAATTCATGACTCCGCGCGAGATCGTGGCGCAGTTCAAGGTACACGATCAGATGATAGGGGGCGGCTGGCTCAAACTAAAACCCGGTAATGTAACTGACGATACCAGCATGGCACTTGCCCTTGGGGATTCCATTATCACTGCCGGTCAGGTGGATGCGCACGCCGCTGCCCGCGCGTTTGATGCCTGGATGCGCGCCAAGCCGGTTGATATCGGCAGTACCGTGCGGCGCGGCTTGCTTGCTTTTCGCAAGACTGGCGACCCGAAAATGCCGCCCAGCGCACATGACGCCGGCAACGGTGCAGCCATGCGCGTGTTGCCGGTGGCGCTTGCCATGCTCAGTCAGCCGGATGCAGCTATGCGCGCTGCCTGCCGGATGCAAGCGCACATTACCCACAATAACCCGTTATCCGATGCCGCTACGGAAACCCTGGCCCTGATGGTGCGTGAGGCGATTCTTGGCGCAAGCAAGCTGGATTTGTTGCATCAGCGCGCACATCCGTTAGTCGCCCAACACCCTGAGTTCAACTTTCGTAATATGAAACAACGACAGAACCCAAGTGGTTATATCGTGGAAACGATGCAGGCCGTGTTTCAGGCTTTTTTCGACACCGATAGCTTTGAGGCCTGCCTGATTGATGTGGTCAATCGCGGCGGCGATGCGGATACCACCGGTGCCATCGCCGGTATGCTGGCTGGCGCGCTATACGGGCCAGCAGGGATACCCTTGCGTTGGTTGCACGGGCTCGATAAAGCAACCCGACAGGCCTGTGCAACTCAAACAGAGAAGCTATTGGCCATTGGCGCGCCCAGATAATTTTGAGGGTGTCGCAGCCGCCAGCAGCGCATTGACGTCAGCCGGCACCCGAGCGAAGCCCAGTTTGCTCAGAAAGCGAATTTCTTTATCGTTGGCATTAGGCATTAATGCCCAACCAGCATCCTTGGCTGCGCCAAATTGGATGTCGGACAGCACCATGCGTTCGGTATCGCGGTTCAATGGCAGGCCGAGGAGCAGATAGCGTTTACCTTGCCGCATCCGTTTGACGAAGGCGGGAATGCCGAAGCCACCCATCAACTCAGTAACATAATCGACGAAATCTGCGTCGGAGGCGATGTAGTGTGATTCGGGTAGAGGGGTGCCGAGTGGCTTGAAGAGTACTGGCAGGGAGCTATCAACCTGTTCCTGGTCGATGGCCACGTATTGGCCCACCTCCCCTTGTCCTACCTCGCCTTGGCCGTTGTGTTGAAACAGTTTGAAGCGGTAATCGGTGCCGCCGATGCGCGACAAACCGACGATTAGCGTATGAGGGCGGTCGGCGTATGCTTGCTGTAATAGCGTGTCTCGATTGCAGTCCACTATATAAGGTAAATTTTGTGCGGCTAACCAAGTGTGTAGTGCGGAGGCTGTCCAACGTGTATCACGGTAGGTGCGGTCAAGGAACCGGCTAACCGCAGCGCGTCCTTTCTTCAGCTCTATATTCATCGCAGCACGCGGAAACTCATACATTAATTTTGCTGCCATCGGCCTGCCGTCATTCATGGCCAGGATTAGGCTATTGGAATCAGCCGGAATAGCGTCGCCGGTGGCTGCATTGGTGACGCCATCAAGGCTGTGGCAGCCGAGATAGGGCACGACGCTGCCATCGGCTAGCCCGGCGAGGATCTCTGTAAATAGGGTGGCGTTGTCTGTTGGCATGGAGCGCTCCTGCTTGATTGATTAAAGAATGGCTTGATCAATGCAAGAAGCGGGCCGTTACCTTATGCAGCCATTTTGTGGACATTACGTGGCAGCGCAGGCCGCAGCCTGTGTTGCTTATGCACCAATGGCGCAGATTTGTCGGATTTGCGTAGGCTTAAGAGAACGCGACTGCGTATAACCCGCCGATCACAGCAAACTCGGCTTCACCGCCTAATTTTCCTGGCAGCAGGCCGTGGAAAAAGAAGACTTTGGCCAGAGGTACCTGCACTTGCATGATGTGGTCGCCGAATTCGCAGGCACGTTCGCGATCACGCGTGAAGGAATTTAGATTGTTGAGCAGAACGATGTGTTGGCAGAGAGGGCTGGCTTGGACACTTTCGTAGCGGTCCAACCGGTTCACGCCCCGATAGAGGATGAGGTGCGTTTCGCCGGGCCGCTGACGCGCCAGTTCGTGTTGGCAGTAGCTGTAGAGCAGATCGAATTGTGCTTCCAGGCTGTTGGTGTTGTAGAGGCCGCCGCTGCGCTGTTCCAGGTAATGCCGATAAGCCGGCCCGGAAAAGTCGCGGATTGGGCTGCCGTGGTGACGCGGTAGCAGGCCGAAGCGTGATTCCACCCAGCCTTTCAGCACTGCGCCTTCCCGCCCGTCGGCATCAAATGCCCAACCGCGCAGCACTTTCAGGTAGTTTGCGTTCGGTCGGTTGAGCGGCCAGGCCGCGTTGTAACCGGCTTCTTCGGGATGCTGCAGGCTGAAGGCCGCATTCATGTGCGCCATGAATGCGGCTGCGCGTGCAGGGGTCTCATTAAGCGTTGTTAGATGCGTGAATAGTGCGTGGTGTAGTGCCTCTACACCATCCAGTTTCAGCGCCACCGGATGCTGTTGGAAAGTCAGGCTGCCGAGAATATCCGCCGGCAAATTGCAGCGGTTAATCGGCAAGCGCACGTCTCGCCCTAATCGGGGACAGACCACGGTTTTTATTGGGTTTTTATTTTTTGGCGCGGACTTTTGCAAGGCCGTTGTCTATGGCTTGGTCGAGGTGTTCGCCGTAGTAGTCAATTGTGCTAAGGCCGACGACGGGTTTTGAGAGTAATTTCCCGTCCGTGTCGAATACCATGATGGTCGGAATAAGACGGACGCCGCTGGCTCCGGCAAAGCTGCGGTGCGGTGTTTTGTCGCCTTGAAAATCTTTCATTTCGCGCGGGCTGGATAACTCGACTTTTCGCATCACCAATTTGGCTTGATATTCCGCATTGCGGCTCATGGGGATGAGGAATTCATTCAGCACGGTCTGGCAGTAGCCGCATTGCGGGCCGGAAAACATCACCAGGACGACGCCATTCTTATCTTTGGCGAGGCCGGCATCTTTTTGCAGGTCGCGCGCAATTGGCACGCCCACCTCGGCTGAAGCCAAGCCGGTAGCCCATGCTAGAATGGCTAGCAGTAGCGTAAATGCGTGCTTCGTTGTTGTTTTCATCGTCCTTTTCATCATTCTTTTCCTCGCGCTTTCTTAATATTGACCGGTTATTCTAATCAGCCGGCTAAACCTACAGAATAGTCCAACATGCCCAATAAAATCATTATCGCCACACGCGAAAGCCAACTTGCACTTTGGCAAGCCGAGCACGTTAAAGCGTTGCTCATCTCCCTTCATCCCGGCCTGCAAGTTGAGCTGCTGGGTATGACCACGCAGGGCGATCAGATTCTCGATTCGCCGCTTTCTCGCATCGGTGGTAAGGGTTTGTTTGTTAAGGAACTTGAGGTTGCCATGGCAGAGGGACATGCTGATATTGCCGTGCATTCAATCAAGGATGTGCCCATGGATTTGCCGGCAGGCTTCGAGATGGCCGCCATCCTCGAACGCGAAGATCCGCGTGATGCCTTTGTGTCAAATAATTACGCTAATCTGGGTGAATTGCCGCCGAATGCGCGGGTAGGCACTTCCAGTTTGCGGCGTCAGGCGCAGATTCGTGCGCGTTTGCCGCATTTAAACGTGGATACGCTGCGCGGCAACGTCAACACACGCTTACGCAAACTGGATGAAGGGCAGTATGCCGGCATTTTGTTGGCGGCTGCCGGTTTGAAACGGCTGAAATTTGACGCACGCATTCGCACCATTTTGCAGCCGGATGAAAGTCTGCCGGCAGTGGGGCAGGGCGCTATCGGCATTGAGATTCGCACGGGCCGTCCTGAACTCGCTGCCTTGTTGGCCCCGCTCAATCACGCTGAAACTGCGCTGTGTGTGCGCGCTGAACGGGCCATGAGCCGCATGTTGCAAGGGGGGTGTCAGGCACCGATAGGCGGTTATGCCGTGATGCGTGAAGGCAAAATTTATCTGCGCGCCTTTGTGGCGGACCTGGAAGGCATTCGCTTTTTCCGCGCCGAAGCGGAGGGTGAAGTGGACGCCCCGGAAGCCGTTGGCATTGCCGTGGCACAGGCGCTGATTGCGCAAGGTGCTGATCATTTGATGACTGAAATCATTCAGCGGACGACGCGCTAATGTCATCTGCAAGGCCGCTTGCTGGGGTCGGCGTGTTGGTGACGCGTCCTCAGGCACAGTCCGCTTCGCTGCTGAGTAACCTGGCGGATTTAGGCGCAGAGCCGCTGCTGTTTCCTGCTTTGGCGGTGGTGGGGCTGGCGGAGAATACGTTTCAGTTTGAAACATCAAGTCGCCATTTACAGCAGATGCATCAATACGACTGGGTGATTTTTGTCAGCGCCAATGCTGTGCAGTTTGGCTTGGTTGCCAGGCAGGCCGCAGCCGCGAGCATCAATGCGGTGGCGGTGGGCAATGGCACCGCCCATGCTTTGCACGCCGCTGGTTGTGAACAGGTGTTGACGCCCAGCGGCGGCGCAGATAGTGAACATTTGCTGGCCATGCCGGCCCTGCAAGCGCTCGCGGGGCAGCGCGTGTTGATTGTGCGCGGCGTCGGTGGACGCGAATTAATGGCTGAGACTTTGCGTGCTCGCGGTGCGCAGGTCGATTACGCCGAATGTTATCAACGCGTTTGTCCGCCTACCGAGCTTGCGCCCCTGTTGGCCGCACTGCATGCCGGTGCCATTGATGCGGTGACCGTAATGAGTGGTGAAACTTTGGATAATTTATTGATTTTGCTGGCGGATGAGGTTGGAGCACAAAAGGCAGAAGCACAAAAGGCTGATGCACATATTCGAACTTTGCCGCTGTTTGTGCCGCATGCACGTATTGCGCAGCGTGCGCAAGAAAAAAATTTTGCGCAGGTTATCGTGACTGAGTCCGGCGAACGCGGTTTATTGGCTGGGCTTGTGAAATACTTTCAACATGGCTAACAGCATGGCAAACAACAAGGCTGACAACGTGACCAACGCGACTGACCTTCCCCCCGTACTTCCGAACGCTGCGCCGGCTTACTTGCAGCCACCGCTACAGCCACAGCCGCCGCAGCTAAGGTTCCACGCGGTAGTGCCTTGGCTTGCGCTGCTGCTAGCTGTTTTGGCCTTACTGGCCGCCTTGGGATTTGCCTGGCAAAACCACGATCGTTGGCAGCAGATGGAATTTCAGCTTGCGCGCCGCATCAGCGATTTTGATGTTGCCAGCCACGAGGCACGCAACGCCGCTAAAGCCGCTAGCGAAGCATTGATCGATCTGCAGACCCGATTGCACACTATGGAATCGCGCGCGACAGAAACCCAGAACCAGCAATTGGCGCTGACAGCGATGTATCAGGAATTAGCGCGCAGCCAGGATGAAAGAATCGCTGCCGATATTGAGCAAACTTTATTGCTCGCGCAGCAACAGTTGCAATTGGCCGGCAATGTCCGCGCTGCCTTGCTTGGGCTGGAAGCCGCGGAAACCCGTTTGACCCAGCTCAACAAACCGCAGTTTGCGCAATTGCGCAACGCGTTGGTGCAGGATATTGAACGCCTGAAACTGCTGCCCGCGGCCGACATTGAAGGCGTCAGTGCGCGGCTGGAAGTGCTGATTCAGAATGTAGAGCGTTTGAAACCAGAATCTGACACCGAACCCCGCCCGGTAACGGCACCTAAACAGCATGTCGGCGCAGTCGATACTTTGGCCAAATTCACGCAAGAAGCCTGGAAGGAGTTCAAGGACCTGGTGCGAATTCGGCAACTGGATCACCCGGAGCAGATGTTGTTGACGCCTTCGCAGAATTATTTTCTGCGTCAGAATTTGAAGTTGCGCTTGCTGGCGGCGCGCTTGGCGCTATTGCAGCGCGATGAGACGATTTTTCGTGCGGACGTTAATGCTGCGCACGCCTGGATCAGCCGTTATTTCAATCTACAGGACGAGGCGAGTAAATCGTTTCTGGCCAGTCTGGCTGATTTGCGCAGCGTGCCGGTGGCGTTGAAAGACGCGCAAATTAGCGCCAGCCTGCAAGCGCTGCGTTTGGCGCGTGGGAGTACTCCCTGATGCGCGCCGCACTTTGGTTCCTCGCACTGTTTGCGTTGGCGGTGGCGTTCACGCTGCTGGCGCGCATTGACCAGGGCTATGTCATCGTGGTTTACCCGCCCTGGCGGATGGAGCTTTCCTTCATGCTGGCGATTTTGTTGCTCGCGGGGGTCGGCATTCTGGTTTATGGCGTGTTGCGTTTGGCTGCGGTGGCGCTGAATCTTTCTGGCGATATGCGCGCCTGGAATGCGCGGCGGCGTAAGCACAAGGCCGATAAAGCCTTGCTGGATGCTGTGCGCGCTTATTTGGATGGCGATGTGAAATCGGCAGCTGCACTCGCCGCCAAGGCCGCTAACAGCACCTTGGCACCGGATATTGCACTGCGTTTGCAGGAACCTGCGCTTGCGGCAGTCAAGAATGAATTGAAGAGCGACCCGATCAGCCGGGTGGCAATACGGTAGGCGTTGGGCTTGGCGTTTGAAAGTCGAAAGAATCGGAAAAGAAGGATTCTTCCGGCAGGCCGCGTGCGACCAGCTCACTGCGCGCAGCCGTTACCATGGTTGGCGCACCGCAGGCATAAACTTCATAGCCGGATAAATCGCTGAAATCGGCAGTGACCGCGCTTTGCACATAACCAGTTCTGCCCGCCCACGCATCGGCGTCTGCCGGTCGCGACAACACTGGAATGAAGCGGAAGTTGGCGTGTTGTTGTTGCCATTGATTCGGCAGGCTGGCCTGATACAAATCAGCCTGCGTTCTAGCGCCCCAATAGAGCACAAACTGGCGTTGCACTGCGTGGTGGAAGGCATGCTGCAAAATGCTTTTAATCGGGGCAAAACCGGTGCCGCCCGCCAGAAAAATCACCGGCTTTTCCGATTCACGCAAGAAGAAACTGCCATACGGGCCGGAAATACGCATGATGTCTTTCGCCTTCATCGTACCGAAGACGTGGTCGGTGAACTGCCCGCCTGCCACATGGCGGATGTGGAGCTCAAGCAAGCTGTCATCTTCGGGTGAATTGGCGAGCGAGAAACTGCGGCGTTGGCCATTTTTGAGCAAAAAATCCAAATATTGACCGGGCAAAAATTGCAGCCGCTCGTTAGAGGGCAGTTTCAACCAGATGGCCATCACATCGTCGGCCAGTTTTTCCATACGCTCAACGCGGCACGGCAGCGTTTTGATGGGAATATCCTTCACTGCGCCGACTTCTTTAACTTCCAGCGTGACATCGCTTTCGGGTTTGGCGCAGCAAAACAAGGCCATGCCTTTTTGCTTTTCCTCATGCGTCAAAGCGCTGTCTTGATAGTCGCCATAATCGACTGAGCCGGATAAAACTTTGCCTTTGCAGGCACCGCACGCGCCGTTGCGGCAGCCGTAGGGCAAGGCAAAGCCGGCATTGAGCGCGGCGGCGAGTAAAGTTTCATTGGGCTTGGCGGTAAACTGATGACCGCTGGGTTGCAGGGTGACCTGGTGCGTCATTTAACTTTCCTTTTGAAGAAACCATTATGCGAATTCTGATTGTCGGGTGTGGCGATGTCGGGCTGCGAGTCGCGCGATTATTCACTTATCAAACTACGCAAACCGTGCAAACCGCACACCATTTGCCACTGCGGCACACGCGCGGACAACTCTATGCCTTGAGCCATTCGCCGCATCGTTTTGCCGAGTTGCGGGCAAATGGTGTCACGCCGATTTTGGGCAATCTGGACAATCGACGCAGTTTGCGTCGTCTTGCTCATCTCGCCGATGTGGTGCTGCATTTTGCGCCGCCGCCGGGTGAAGGCGAAACCGACCCGCGTACCAAAAACCTGTTGGCCACGTTGGCGCGGCGCAGGAGTCTAGCACGCAGTTCGGGGCAAAAATCGCGTGGACCGGCTAAGCAAACGCGTTTGGTTTATATCAGCACCAGCGGCGTTTACGGCGATTGCCAAGGCGCGGTGGTGGCAGAAACACGGCCGGCGCGGCCCAATAACACGCGGGCGAAACGTCGTGCGGATGCGGAAGCGCGGTTGCGTCAGGCAGGGCGGCGCGGTGTGCGCGTCGGAATTTTGCGCGCGCCGGGCATTTATGCGCAGGATCGTATGCCGGCCGAGCGTGTGCGCAAAAATCTGCCGGCCATCGTGGCGGCAGATGATGTGCATACCAATCATATTCATGCCGAAGATCTCGCGCGTCTGGCGCTGGCGGTATGTTTCCGCGGACGCCCTAACCGGCTTTATAACGCGGTCGATGACAGTGGGTTGAAGATGGGCGATTGGTTTGATGTGGTGGCCGATCATCTGGGCTTGCCGCGGCCGCCACGCTTGCCGCGCGCCGAAGTGATTGCCGCTGTCACGCCGGCCATGCGCACTTTTCTGACCGAATCGCGCCGTCTGGATAATCGTCGCGTCAAGTCTGAGCTGCGTTTTCGCTATCGCTACCCGACGGTGCGGCAGGGGCTGCTGGATTAGTACGATTGCAGTATTTAGTCTTAATCCTCGCCGCAATAAATACAGCCGGATTGAGCCGTCTCCATGACCGTGATTTTGCTTAGCCCGGCTAATGCGGGCTGCAGGCGCTGCCAGATCCAGCGCGCCAGATGTTCGCTGGTCGGGTTTTCCAGGCCCTCAATTTCATTCAGATAGCGATGATCCAACTGCTGATGAATCGGCCGCCAAGCGGCTTGAATATCGGCGAAATCAATCACCCAGCCCAAGGTCGGCTGCAGCGGGCCAGAAATATGCACCTCAATTTGAAACGAATGACCATGTAGGCGCGAGCACGGATGATCTGCCGGTAAATGCGGCAGTCGCCGCGCGGCTTCGAGCGAAAAACGATTAAAAATGTCCATGAAATTTCCTGTTGCAAAGTAGGGGCGGCGGAGTTGATGGGACTGACGGCATGGTTGACATTTGCACGAGTGTTGTCAAATTCAGCCGGGTAATCTGGTAGGTCGGGTAGGTCGGGTTAGCCGGCGGGGGTTGGCCGGCGTAACCCGACAGGGTGTGCTGGCTTGATTGAGAGAATAAACATATTAAGTGAATGAGTGAAAAATAGCGGACAAAGCAGATGATGTCCGTGCATGCCGCAAACTTGTTTCAGCAGAATGTTCTGGATCTCAGCCGCGCAGACAATTATTTGTCATTTTTCGACGCCATGAATCAGTCCACCGTGTCGTCGATATCGCCTTCCAGAATGGAAGCTGCCGGGCCTTTTCCGTGTCTTGTGCGCGGGTGATTTCGATGCCGGCCTGGATTTCTCCTATCGTCACGGCCGAAATATGCAAATCCCGGTCTTGCACGTTTTGTAGCCAGGCCACGACGGCACCGTGGGGTTTGGGCCGCCTCAGCTCGGAAATGACGTTGGTGTCGAGCAAGTACATGGGCGTTATCCCAAGTCTTCCACTTGACGGCGCCGGGCATGGCCGCGCGGGGGAATAGGCAAATCGGCGCGGCCTTCGTCCGACAATAGAAGCTGTTTCAGCGAAGGCCGCGAGGTCGCCTGCATTCGGCGCCACATCTCCACGGGGATAAGCACAGCGGTTTCCGAACCTCGTTTGGTGATCATTTGCGGTCCTTCGGCGAGGCAGGCGTTGAGGAACTCACTAAACCGCGCTTTCGCGTCTTGTATCGGCCAAGCATGCATGGTGCGCTCCATCAAACTGGTAGGCTGACTAGTTTAGCTGTCATATGCCCTGTTGCCGACTTCAGTCGGCCTTGAGCCCACCCATGGCGGGCTGTGAAGCACACCACAGCAGGACGCTGGGGTCAGGACTTGGATTATCATTTTTCTCATGCCTGGAAATTTGTGATAGTGGTGATAACTCAAGACCTGACCCCCGAGGTGTAGAAACGAGTGGCATTGCCGGAGCGAGGTAAGCGAGGCGGTGCCCGGACCTTACTGGCCTACTGACTGAGTGATCGCGCTTTTTTCGTGTACGGCTTCGCCAAGAACGAACGCGACAATATCGACGAGAAGGAACTGAAAGCCCTGAAGCAATTGGCATTGAGCCTGCTGGGCTGGACTTCTGAGCAACTGGCGCATGCGCTGCGCGAAGGCAAACTGATCGAGGTGAACCATGACTAGCCGACTTCTGGAAACATTACGCGAAACCGGCCAGGACTTCGCCGACATCGGGCTGATCGACGCCCAGACCATGCGCGAGTTCGATGCGAGCAGCTTGCCGCCGGTGAAGGACTACACGGCCGACGAGATCAGGTGCCTGCGCTTGCACTGCCGCGCCAGCCAGGCGGTGTTTGCTGCCTATTTGATTACCAGCTGAATACCAGCCCTTCCACCGTACAGAAATGGGAGCGAGGCGATATGTTAGAACGGACCCCACCAAGGCAAGGTGTTACGGCGTAGGACTTCCTCAATCAAGCTGGACTCTACCCTTTTGTTAAAAAAATGCGTGCGGTGATGTTGTGCCTTGGCTGCGGCTTATGCTAAAGTTTTTGCATTGTTTATTAACTTTATTAACCGCGCGTAAGCAAACGTGCGCGGCCAACGCAAAGTACCTTTCTGTCTTGTCTGTCTGAGCGGCTGCCAGCCGCGACGGGGCAAGGGATAACCGAAGGGGCTGTATGCCGGTGGATTTGGAAGTGGTTAGCGAGGGTGAAGTGGCCTAAACCGGGCGAAGCGGGGAGCTGGAACCTCCCCAAAATAAGCCGGGGCGGTTGCAACACAGGCAAGCTCGTTAGCCAGGTGCCGCACCCAGAACAGTCCCGTGTTGATGAAAGCGCTGCTTTGACAGGCCGTGTTCGGCAAGTTTCACGCGTATCGCCATGAAGAATGATTGAAACTATGTTCGGTGTTTGGGGCCAGTAGGCCGCTTTGCTTGCGGGTGCGTGTTGTGGAGCAAAACGCGTTTGGCATTTAGTTTGCTGCTGCTTGCGGCTAATTTCGCCATTGCGACGTCGGTTATGGCCGCTTATGCGCAGGATAAAAGCCCTGTCACGGTTGAGGCTGATACTTCTTACCCATCAAAAAAATCTCCCTATCAACCTCTTGCAAATGCCTCATGAGAAACACCGCTTGTATTAAAAAACATTGACAAAGAAACACTCGAAACGGAAATGTTTCAATTTTTTGAATCATCTGATTGAAAAAAAGAACTTTCAGGTTTGCAAAGATTAACGATAAGAGAATATAAAAAACATATTATAATATTCTTTCACCATCAGAACAAACAAAAGTACTTGA
>CAYWXO010000034.1:18950-19804 GCA_964462255.1 uncultured Thiobacillus sp.
CAGCTCTGACAAAAAATTTCTCATTTGGATAAAAACGAATTTCGAAAGGGAACACTCAATATGATAAGCACAATAAAAGGTTTGAGTTATATCCAAAAATCAGCAAAACAATTTCAACAAACCGGAACGGTAGATGGACTTGTAGTAGATAAGATTGTCTTATATTATGACAAGGCTATTACGATAGTTCCGGCAGCATCCTATTTTTTTAATCGCAGTGAATTAGAACAAGCCGATCAACTCTGGGAAAATATTGTAACAAAGGTTGGAAATAGGATGATTCAAGAACTTGATGCAAAAAAACAAGAACTCGTTGCAAGAAATCAAGAACTCGATGCAAGAAATCAAGAACTCGATGCAAAAAATCAAGAACTCGATGCAAAAAAACAAGAACTCGTTGCAAGAAATCAACAACTCGATGCAAGACTTGCACAGCTTAAAAAAGAAAATCAAGAAATAGATGCATTAAATGCATTACTGGCTTCATTACGAAAAGCCTTATAAATATTGCATATTTTTTATCTCTATGGTAAAGTAATACAAACATTATCTCTATAAATGTGTTTGTATGGCAGAAAATCTTTATTCAAACCCCATTAACAATAAAATATAAACAATTAATACGGCAAAATAAGTTCGATAAGGTCGTATTATTTAATAATGCGGTGACATGGTGAAATTTTATTGTAACCATGGGGTGGGAATTCGTGGAGCGGGCGACCGGATTCGAACCGGCACAGCGGGATGGTTTCCCTTCAGGCTCTGAAGGCCTGCGTGCTACCGTTACACTACACCCGCTCAGCAACGTGCCCATATCCATATCCAAAAGGCGTTGGCGCGACCGGTAAAGCTGC
>CAYWXO010000035.1:0-300 GCA_964462255.1 uncultured Thiobacillus sp.
CAGCGTGCCGCTGGTTTGGCCGGCGGCGATGACGATGTTGCCTAGGTTGGTCACTACGGTGACTTCGGTCTCTGCGGTGTTGGATAGCGTCGCGGTGAAGTTGACGCTGGCGTCATTTTCGTTGACGTTGGTCGCAGTCAGGCTGAGTGTGGTGGTGTCGATGCTGTCGCTAATCTCGGTAACAACCGCCGTGCTATCAACGTCCAGTTGTTCAAAACCACCGCCCATGACGCGGCTGATGCTGGCACCGACATTACCAGCGTCAAGATAAACGTCGTCACTCGGTGCAGCAACGCTGAC
>CAYWXO010000035.1:400-19551 GCA_964462255.1 uncultured Thiobacillus sp.
GGCTGACCGTGTAGGTGATTGGCGTGCCTTCAGTCACGCTGCCACTGGCGCTAAGAGTAGCGGTGGTGGTGTCGAGCGTGGCGGAGATCTCGGTAACAGCCGCCGTGCTATCAACGTCTAGTTGTTCAAAGCCGCCGCCAACGAAGCTGATGATGCTGGCACCGACGTTGCCACCGACATTACCAGCGTCAAGATAAACGTCGTCACTCGGTGCAGCAACGCTGACACTGCCACTGATGGCACCGGCAGCAATGGTAATAAGCGCGCCATTATCAAGCGTGACCGTGACCGGGCTGGCCGCCACGTTACTCAGCGTCGCGGTGTAAACAATGCTGCCGCCTTCAGCCACGGTCGGGGTGGCCGACAGGCTCACGCGGGTGGCGTCCGCAACGGGCTCGTCGGTCACCGTGGTGCTGACCGATGCGCCACTGGCAACCAGGTTCTCAAAGTTGCCGCCCGTGATGCTGGCGATACTGTTCACAACGGAGCTGCTGCCGCTGACCACGTCGTCGAGAGTGGCCGCCGTAACGCTGCCGCTCGATTCGCCCACCGCAATGGTGATGGATTCACCGTTAGCCAGCGTGACCGTAACCGGGCTACCCGTCACGACGCTGGGCAGGCTGACCGTGTAGGTGATTGGCGTGCCTTCAGTCACGCTGCCACTGGCGCTAAGGGTAGCGGTAGTGGTGTCGATGCTGTCGGCAATCTGCGCGGTCACGCTGGCGGCAGAAAAATCTACCGCCTCGAAGTTGCCGCCAACCACGCCGGTGACCGTCGCTGTCAAACTGCCGGCATCAGAATAAACGTCGTCTTCATTAAGTACCGGCACCACCAACGTGCCACTGGTTTCACCCGCAGCAATAACGATGTCGCCCAAATTGGTGACAATGGTTACCGGCGTCTCGCCGGCGTTCGATAGCGTTGCCGTAAAGGTGACGCTGCCATCCTCTTCACTTACATTCGTTGTAGTCAGTGAAACCGTAGTGATGTCAAGGTTGTCGCTGATTTGCGTGACAACGGCGGTCGTATCAATCGTCACATTTGTGAATCCACCGCCCACTATGCTCTCAATTGTTACACTTATACTTCCCCCTCCAGCATAAGCATCGGTATTAGCGACATCAACGCTGACTGTGCCACTGCTTGTCCCGGCTGCGATAGTGATCGTCGCGCCGTTTGACAGCGTCACAATGGCCTCGCTGCGCGCCGGTTCCGTCAGGCTCGCCGTATAACTAACCTGCCCGCCCTCAGTCGCACTGGCGCTGGCACTCAAGCTAACCAAGGCAGAAAAAGTCTCTTCTTCAGCAGCAGGGAAATAGCGAGGTGCATCAATGTCATCTTCAGCACTTATCAGGTAGTCATAGTTTTGCGGTGGCACCGCTTCGGCAATCCGCAAAAGCTGAACAAATGAATGGCCATCATTCAATCCACTGCCTGAACGAGTATTGCCTGCTGCCGTTTCTTCCAGCAAATCATCAAGGCTATTGCCTTCTGCAATCGCCTTGGCAATGGCATCCATTTCATCCGTCGCGGTAAACAGGCTCGAATCTAGTTTATCCGCCAGCAAATCGCCGAATAGCATGCCATCGACAGTAACCGACTCCATCTGTCGTAGTGCGTAAAAGGTACCGTCATTGAACTCAATCTCAACCAGCCCGTTTTCCTTGGTTTGAACGATATCCCCTTCATAAATAGGGTCGCCAACTTTCAGCAAACGCACCTCACCATCTGGCCCAGTAGCGTAAACAACACCTTGAACAGACGAGACTTTTCCAATGATGACGGTAGTGTCAGCCATGACATTTACTCCAGAAGCAACGAGGGATTAAACAAAGGGATAGATTGAATTTAACGTTCGGCGCAGGCCGCGCCTATTGGTCTGAAGTACAAGGGGTCCGAAGTACAAGGACCAAAGGACCGTAGTACAACAGCCGGTCAGGCGGCAGCGCTGCGGTTCACCAAGAGCGCCAGTTGCAGACGATCGCGCAGGCCTAATTTCTCAAAAATTGCGCTGACATGCGCTTTAACGGTTCGCTCAGTAATGCCGAGCAGACGTGCGATTTCTTTATTGCTAGCGCCACTTGTCACCGCCTTGGCCACGGCATGTTCGCGCTCAGTCAAAACAGACAGAGAGGTTGCAACCGGGCTAGCCGCCGCCACGGCAGGCATTATTAGGGGCTGTAAATCTGAGCGCGTTGTGGTATGAATCAACCGTTGCAGTAAGGAATTGCCCAGCCACAGTCCCCCTTGCATGACGACATCAGCCACAGCCTGCAAATTGCCTGCGGCAGAATGCGCGTTGCAATATCCCCGCGCTCCCAGGGAAAAGCAGCGCAGCGCCTGCTCATCAGTCGGCGTACTACTTAATACAATAAAGGGGTGTGCGCCGACGTGTGCGCCCACTTGCGCGCGCAGATGCGAAACCACACGCTCCACCTCATCATCGGCGGCCAGTTCTAACCAAAAAAGCGGATTCTTTAACGGCGCTTTCAACAATGCCTCTAAAGTTAGCAGCTGCATCGCTGGAAAGGCCTGGCACCACCGCGCTAACGGAGTAAGCCGCTTAGAAATAAATACATGCTGAACAACTGCAGAGTCAGGCATAGTAAGAATTAACGCTCAGTGAACGCGGCCTGTTTGGCGCGCAAAATGGGTTTGAACAAGTAAGTCAAAACACTTTTCTCACCGGTAATAATATCAACCTCAGCCACCATGCCGGGGATGATGGGAAGATTGGGGCCAAGCTGCGAGTTCTCTGTTCGCACCCGCACCATAAAGTAAGTAATGTCGTCTTTCTCATCAGTAATAGAATCCGCGCCGATATGTTCCAGTGTTGCGGGCAACGCGCCATAAACTGAAAAATCATAAGCAGTAAATTTGACCATTGCCCTCTGGCCGGGCCGTAAAAATGCAATGTCTTTCGGCGCAATTTTTGTTTCTAAAATGAGCGCATCTTCCAATGGCACAATCTCAATCACATCACGGCCCGCTTGCACCACCCCGCCAACGGTATTTACCATCAAACGCTTTACGGTGCCTTTGACGGGGGAGCGAATCATTGAATGCTTAACCTTATCAGCCAGCCCCACCCCGCCTTCGCTGACTGCATTGAATTTCGCCATCGTCTCGGAAAGTTCTGTGCGAATCTGATTCCGAAAGGCAAAAGTCACCTCCTCAATTTTACGATTCGCTTCATTGATTGAAGCCAAGGCTCGCGCAATTTGCGCATCGGCCATATCACGCTCACCGCGAAAGCGGGCGGTATCGCGTTCAAGGCGTAATAACTCCACCTCAGAAACTGCGCCTGAGTTGATAAGGGGTTTAGTGACGGCCCATTCCTTTGCCGTTAAATCGTAAGCCTGCGCCGCTTGATCGCGTTTGGCGCGCATCTCAGCCAATTCTTGTTGACGCTGAATCAATTGCTGACGGGCAATTGAAATTTGCGCATCCAGATTGGACTTACCCGAATAGTAGAGTCGCTGTTCTTCTTCCGCCGTCGCCGGATCTTCCAGCAAGACTTCATTTGGCGGGGTGAATGGTTTTCCCTCGGCCAGAGCACGCAAACGTGCCGCACGCGCAGAAAGCGCTAAATATTGTGTACGGCTTTCGCGCACTGAAGATTCAAATCGGGTCGAATCAATCTTCAATAAAATCTGGCCAGCATCGACGATCTGACCTTCCTGGATATTAATTTCGGAAACAATGCCACCATCCAGGCTTTGTAAAACCTGTAACTGACGCGAAGGAATCACCTTGCCTTCACCCTTGGTGATTTCATCCAGTGTTGCAATCGCCGCCCAAGCAACGAAAACAACCAGAATAATGAAAATGGCCTTGATTAGAATCTTCGCGCGCAGCGGCTCCTGTTGCAGCATGAAGTAATCTGCATCATGCACAAAATCAGGGTCCACCTGATCTTTATTGCCCATCCAATCTGCCATTTTGCGCTCGGGCTTGGGCGGCTTGTCATGCAAGCTTGCCTCAACTGCGTTCTGTTTCATGATGACTTCCCAATACGGCCGGATTGCAGCGCTTCCAGCACTTCACCGCGTGGACCATCTGCCACAATCTTACCGTCGTCGATCACCAGTATTCGATTGGCGGCTTCGATAAAGCTGGTTCGATGCGTCACAACAACCAGGGTCTTGTTAGTGGCAAAGGTCTTCAACCGCTCCTTAAACTGATATTCAGTGCTGAAATCCATCGAACTGGTCGGTTCATCAAACAAGATGACGGGAGGATCCAGTAATGCAGCACGCGCCAATGCAACCCCTTGACGTTGCCCTCCGGAAAGCGTCGCGCCCCGTTCGCCAATCAGCATATCAAAGCCTTCCGAATGACGATTGATGAACTCGGTCAAACCGCCAAATTCAGCGGCAGCGACGACGGCAGAATCATCGGCATAGGGCGCGCGGATAGTAATATTCTCGCGCATCGTGCCGTAAAACAGCATGGTGTCCTGCTCTACATAACCCACATTGCGCCGCAAATCAGCCGGATCCAACTGCCGCAAATCAACGCCATCCAGTCGAATAACCCCTTCTGACGGAACGTACAACCCCATCATCAATTTTTGCAGCGTCGTTTTTCCGGAACCAACGCGCCCCAGCACCACGACATGTTCACCCGGCTTTATCTTGAAGGAAACACCCCGCAGCGCTTCTTCGCTATAGCCGGGATAAATAAAATGCACGTCGCGAAATTCAATCTCGCCGCGAATTTCCGGCCGATGAATAAAGCTTGCCTCATCACTGCGCTCACCTGGGGTATTCATCGTGCTTTCTAGCGTGCTTAGCGCCGTTTTTGCGTTTTCAAACTGCATCAGCAACCCTGAAACTTGCCCCATGGGTGCCAGCGCCCGCCCGGCCAGCATGGTGCAGGCAATTAGGCCCCCCATACTCAACTCGCGCTCGTTAATCAAATAGACACCGACAATAACAATAAACAGGGAAACCAACTGCGTAATCGACGCGGTGCCGTTATTGACCGAGGCCGACAGCAAGCGCAATTTGGCGCTGACCCGCGCGAGATAGGCCGCCGTTTTTTCCCATTTCCCTTGCATGAGACTTTCTGCCCCTTGCGCTTTGATGACCTCAAGCCCGGTCAGGCTTTCAATCAAGGTTGCGTTACGTAAGGCGGAGGCCCGAAAAGTTTGCTCGGTCAAGGCGCGCATCTTGATTTGCACAAAATAGCTGTAAATCACCAACGCCAAAATGCCAATCAAGGGAATAAACAACAATGGCCATGAAATCCAACCCAGCACCAGCAAAAACAACAGGGTGAAGGGTAAATCAATCAGCGCAGTCACCGTCGCCGATGCAATGAAATCCCGCACGGTTTCAAACGAGCGCAGATTGGCGGCAAACGAGCCAACCGACTCCGGACGGGAGGAAAGCCGCATGCCCAGCACCCGCTCCATAATCATGGAAGACAGCTTGAGATCAATCCGCGAACTGGCCAAATCGATGAAATGCGCCCGCATTAATCGAATGGTGTAATCGGCAATCAGTACCAGCAATAAACCGGCCGAAAGCATCCATAACGTCTCGATGGCATAGTTGGGTACGACCCGGTCGTACACATTCATCGTGAAAATTGGTAAGGCAAGGGCGAATATATTAATGAGAAATGCGGCCGCCAGGACATCGCGATACAAGGGTAGCTGTTCCAGCAAGGTGCCCCAGAACCAATGCCGTTGCACCACCTTAGCCAGCTTGGGCGCGCGTAAATCAAAGCGAAAATGGGGCCGCACAAAAATAGCAATGCCGGAATAACGCGCCTCAATTTCAGCCTGTGACACCGTCACCGACCCCTGCCCCGTATCAGGAAACAGCAAAAGCAGTGCGTCACTTTCTGCTTCTCTACCCAGCAGAATGCAGGCTTCGTTATTTTTCAACAGCAAAATAACCGGCAGCAAAGATTGATCAATTTTGGCCAGCGGCCGCCGCACAATCTTGCTGGCCAAGCCGGCGCGTGAGGCCGCACGATGAAAAATAGAGGGCATCAAAATCCCTTCATCGAACGGCAAACCGGAAGATAAGGCCGCCCGGGTACTCGGACGGCCGTGAATTCGGCTCAATTCAACCAGACAATCTAGCAAGGGATCGTGATGCAGGTTCGCCTCACCCAGGCCAATAATCGTCTTTTCTGGTGCTTTACTCATCAACTGTTACCTTTGGATTGACACTTGATCACGATTAAAGCCAGACAAGCCGCTTTTAGCTTGTTTGCTTGTCTGAGTTGTTTCTACTACCCATTAACCTATAGCCAGTAACTCCACATCAAATACCAGCGTGGCATTCGGCGGAATAACGCCACCGGCACCGCGTGCGCCATAGCCCAAATCGGGCGGAATGGTCAGTTTACGCTTGCCGCCCACTTTCATGCCAGCCACGCCTTCATCCCAACCGCGGATGACATGACCGCGTCCCAGCGGAAAATCAAACGGCTCATTGCGATCGACGCTGGAATCAAATTTGTCGCCGTTAGTCAGCCAGCCGGTGTAATGCACACTGACGCGTTGCCCAGTTTGCGCTTCATCGCCATCCCCTAAAACCACTTCCTCAATCACCAAGCCGCTGGCGGTCGTTGTAACAGACATGAACACTCCTTGTTAATCACTCAGTTAACACAAAAAAAGACGAGTCAATAACCCGCCAAACAAAAAATCAGCTTACATAATAACCACCAATACCACACGTCGATTCTGTTGCCGGCCTGCTTGACTCCGGTTATTGCTGATGGGTTCGCTTTCGCCATAGGAAATGGTCGCCATGCGATGCAAAGGAATGCCGCCCTTGATGCTCAGGTAGCGTTTGACGGCTTCCGCCCGCGCCTCACCTAACCGCATATTGAAGGCATCGCTGCCGATACTGTCGGTATGGCCTTGTATCTCAAGGTAAACGTTTTTATTTTCACCTTTGAGATTTTCAATAAAGCCGCTCAAGACGGCCTGCGCATCCGGGCTTAGCGCTGATTTATTGAAGGGGAATTTCAGCTTGTCATCGGACAGCACCACTTCGTAAATTAACTTGCCGGCCGCCAGTTTGCCGGCCGTTTCAGCGCGTTGTAACGCAGATTGAGCGGTCTTGGAGAGCAAGGCGAGATCGGCTCCTGATTTGTCGAGACGATCCGCAGTTAAACGAACCGTAGTTTGCACATCCCGCAAAGTCGCATCGGTTTGATTGAGTTTTTCGCCTTGGTTAAGCAGGGTGACTTCCGCGCTATGCATGCGTTTATCGAGAGAATTGACGCGCGTGTTCAACGGGTCAACCTCACTGCGTAGCTGTTCACGCACATGGTCACGCACATACTCGCGTGTGGCGCAGCCGCCCAGGAGCGTGGCCAGGCAGACCACAAAAAATAATTTTTTCAACATAAAACCTTCTCCAAAAATTTCAACACTCAATAGCTTGAACTGCTTAGGGCGGTAACAGATACGCATCGTTAGCATGATCAAGCTGAATATCCACCATGCCCGCATCGGCCTTTTCAACATGCGCCCCCACCAGGGCTGGAAACGCCAAGACCAATGCCACCATCAGCATTTGGATCAGCACAAAGGGAATGACACCCCAATAAATATGGGTGGTTTGCACGGATTTAGGGGCCACGCTGCGTAAATAAAATAATGAAAAGCCAAACGGCGGCGTCAAAAATGAAGTTTGCAAATTGATGCCGAGTAGCACACCAAACCAGATCAGATCTATGCCTAATACGCTGGCAACCGGCACCAGCAACGGCACAATAATGAAGACGATTTCAAAAAAATCGAGGAAAAAGGCGAGAAGAAAAATGAGCAGATTGACGACTAGCAGAAAGCCGAGCGCGCCACCCGGTAAGGCGGTCAGTAAGCCTTCCAGCCATAAATCCCCTTCCAGCAACCGAAACACCAGGGAAAATAGTGTCGAGCCAATCAAAATGAAAATGACAAAACTGGTCAGGCGTGAAGTGGCATCCATCGCTTGTCTGAGCAGCGGCATACTCAAGCGACGTTTAATTAAGGCCAGCCCTAGTGCCCCGGTTGCTCCCATTGCGCCACCTTCAGTAGGGGTGGCAATGCCCATGAAAATAGTGCCCAGCACCAGGAATATGAGCAGCAACGGCGGCAAAATTGACACGCCTACCTTCAGCCACAAAGCTTTGCCATGCAATAGCCGTGCCGAAGGCGGCAATGCCGGTACTTGCCTGGGCCGCAGCAGGGTCAACAGGAAGATAAAAACCAGATAAAGCGCGGCCAACATCACACTGGGCAGTAGCGCACCGCGATACATATCGCCGACAGAAACCCCTAATTGGTCAGCCAGTATAATCAAAACCAGCGAAGGCGGAATAATCTGTGCCAAGGTGCCCGACGCCGCGATGACGCCGCTGGCGACGCGCGGGTCATAGCCATAACGCAGCATGATCGGCAATGAAATCAGCCCCATGGCGATGACCGTGGCGGCCACTACGCCGGTGGTGGCCGCTAACAACGCGCCGACCAGCACGACGGCATAGGCCAGCCCGCCGCGTAAAGCGCCGAATAGTTGGCCCATGGTATCGAGCAATTCTTCCGCTAATCCACTGCGCTCCAGAATCAAACCCATAAAGGTGAAGAAGGGAATGGCCAGCAAAGTGGAGTTGGACATGATGCCGAAAATGCGCTCAGGCAACGCCTGTAATTGCACAAATTCGACATAGCCCATCTGCATACCAATGAAGCCAAATAAAAGCCCATTTGCCCCGAGTGCAAAGGCAACCGGATAACCGATCAGCAAAAAGAGGATCAAGCCAATAAACATCAGCGGTGCCATCCACTCAAACATCAGGTTGGCTCCTGCATGGTGTCATTGTGATCAAGTGCAAATGGCACTTGCCCAGTCAATGTCCCGATTTGTTTGATAATTTCTGCAATACCCTGCAAAAACAGCAAGGCGAAACCGACTGGCATCGCCAACTTGATCGGCCAGCGCAGCAAGCCGCCGGCATCGGGCGAGCCCTCTTGAATCGCCCAGGATTCAACAAAAACGCCCCAACTGAACCAGGTCAGCAATCCGGCCACCGGCAGTAAAAACAGGAGGCCACCGAGCAAATCAATCGTGGCGCGGGCGCGCGGCGAAAGTCGGCCATAAATGACATCAATCCGGACATGATTGTTATGTTTCAGGGTATAGCCGGCACCGAACAAGAAAATCAGCGCAAATAGATACCACTGCAACTCTAACCAGGCATTGGAACTGAGATTGAAACCGTAGCGCAGGCCGGCATTGGTCGCAGAAATGACGGTAGCGATCAGTACCAGCCATTTCACCGTGCGCCCCACCGATTCATTTAATGCGTCAATGGCGCGCGCCACGGCCAGCAAAGCGCGCATTTCAGTCTCCGGCTACCGTCATTTGCTCAATCAAGATAGAGCCCACGCGCCGCGAGCCCCGCGTTTCTACGTCGCTGCCCAAGGCGACAATGCCTTTGAACATATCGCGTAAATTGCCGGCCACGGTGATTTCTTCAACCGGGTAGGCAATGACCCCGTTTTCTACCCAGAAGCCGGCTGCACCGCGCGAATAATCGCCGGTTACCATATTCAAGCCGTGGCCGAGCAATTCGGTCACCAATAAGCCATTGCCCATTTTTCTCAGCAAGGCAGCGAAGTCTTCGCCGGTTGAGGGCACGATCAGATTGTGATTGCCGCCGGCATTGCCGGTGCTTTGCATGCCCAGTTTGCGTGCGCTGTAACTGCCGAGAAAATAGCCTTGCACCACGCCGTCCTTCACTACATCGCGGTCTTGCGTGGCGACGCCTTCCGAATCGAACGCTGATGAAGCCAGTCCGCGCGCGATGAACGGCCGCTCCTGCAGCTGGAAGAAATCGGGGAAAACCTGGCTGCCGAGGCTATCCAGCAAAAAAGAGGATTTACGATACAAATGGCCGCCGGATATGGCCGAAACAAAACTGGCGATGAAGCCGGTGGCAATCGGCGCTTCAAACAACACCGGGCATTGCCGCGTGCTCAGTTTGCGGCCATTCAAGCGGCGCACGGTGCGTTCACCCGCCCGCTGGCCGACCCTGTCGGCACCATCCATATCGGCGGCGGCGCGCGCGGTGGTGTACCAATAATCGCGCTGCATGGCGTCATTTTCTTCGGCGATGACCGCACACGACAAACTTTGCCGACTAGTCGGATAACCGCCCGAAAAGCCCTGTGAGTTGGCATAAATGAATTGCGACACCTGACTCGATACCGAGCCACCTTCAGAATTGGTGATGCGTGCGTCAACGGCCATGGCGCTGGCTTCGCAGGTGCGCGCTAATTCGGCGGCGGTTGCCACATCAATCGCCCACGGGTGATACAGCTCAAGCGCAGGCACGCGCTGCGCCAACATGTCGGCACGCGCTAACAGATGCGGCTCGGCGAGACCGGCACATTCGTCTTCTGCGGTAAAACGCGCAATGCTGATCGCTTTTTCAACGGTGCGCGCCAAGGCATCGGCCGAAAAGTCAGAGGTGGAAGCATGGCCGCGTCGTTGTCCTAAATACACGCTGACGCCGATGCCTTTGTCACGATTGTGTTCAATTGTTTCGATTTCACCGTGACGAACCGATAGAGAAAGCCCACTGCCCTCGGAGACTTCTGCTTCGGCGGCGCTGGCACCGCCCGCCTTGGCCAAGGCCAAAACCTGCGCGGCAAGTGATTGCAGCGTGTCATGCGAAAAGCTGAATGGGGCGGGGGAGGCGCTTTGGTTGGATGAATTATTGGAATGCACTTTCGTTTCAGTTTTAGACACGGCAAGACCTGAGGAAATCGACAAAGTCGTTATGATAGCAACCGATAGCAACCGAATCCCTCGGGATTTGATAAAACCCTGACAAAACCCACGCAATCTCACCGTTTATCCCATGCAATTTCACTATTACCAGAACTACGATGCCAACGACGAAGGCAACGATAAGATTAACGACAAGGCCAACAACAAAGCCAACGACAGCGACGAAAACATCGTCAGTAAAAGCCAGCGCAAGCGCGAAAGCACCGCCTTGCAAGACCTCGGTAAAGAACTGTTTGAACTGTCACGCGAGCAATTAAAAAAGATGGATCTGCCGGAATCTCTGCTGGCGGCGCTGCTGGAAGCCAAGCGGCTAAGCAACCATGAGGCGTTGCGCCGCCAAATGCAATACATCGGCAAAGTCATGCGCAACGTGGAAAGCGAGCCGATTGAACAGCAACTGGCCATCTTGCGCGGTGAATCCAACGTCGCCAAGGCGCAATTTCATGCGCTGGAAAGTTGGCGCACGCGTTTGCTCGAAGACGATGGCGCGTTAAACGAATGGCTGATACTGCATCCGGATACCGACGTGCAACCGATGCGCCAACTCATCCGCAACGCGCGCAAAGAAGCGGCCGAGATGAAGCCGCCAAAATCAAGCCGGGCTTTGTTCAAACTGATCCGCGAACACATGGAACATGCTTAGTCATGTCGCATCATCGTCTCAGCGCCGACATCATGACGCCACACACGACTAGCAGCCAATGGCGCGCCGCCTGGTCGTTATTTCCTTATGTTTGGCAATATAAAAACCGCGTTCTGCTCGCCTTTGGCCTGTTGTTCTGCGCCAAAATCGCCAACGTTTCGGTGCCGTTGGTCTTAAAGGAAATTGTTGATCATCTGCAGCAGCCGAATGTGCTCAGTCTGGCGGTGCCGTTGATTTTCATTGTGTTGTACGGCTTGCTGCGCTTTGGCAATACCGCCTTTACCGAACTGCGCGATGCCTTGTTTGCGCGTGTTTTGCAACGCGCCATGCGCGGCGTTATTCATGATGTTTTCCAGCATTTACATGCACAATCGCTGCGTTTTCATCTCGATCGCCGCACCGGCGGCTTGGCGGTGGACATTGAACGTGGTGCGCGTTCGATTCGCTTTCTGATCAACTTTACCCTGTTCAATATCGGCCCGACGCTACTGGAAATTTTGATGGTAGCCGGCGTGCTATTCGTCAAATACGACCCCTGGTTCGGTGCTATCACCTTGCTGACGTTGGCGGTTTACATCGTGTTCACCGTCTCAATCACCAACTGGCGCATGAAGTATCGCCGCGCTATGAATGAAACCGATGCCGCCGCCAACACGCGCGCGGTCGATAGCCTGCTCAATTACGAAACGGTGAAGTATTTCAATAATGAAAAATACGAAGCTGACCGCTTGCGCGCCGATTTGCGCCGCGCCGAAGATGCCTCCGTGCAAAGTGAAATCTCCCTGGCCTGGTTGAATGCTGGCCAATCTTTCATCATCGCGGTTGGCGTTACCGCCATGATGTTGCTGGCCGCGCAGGGAGTCGCCAACAAAACAATGACGCTGGGCGACTTGGTGCTGGTCAATGCTTATTTGATTCAATTATTCATTCCGCTCAATTTCCTCGGCACCGTGTATCGAGAAATTCGCAATGCGCTAACCGACATGGAGCGCTTGTTTGGCCTGCTCAATACGCCGCCGGAAATTACCGATGCGCCCGCGGCCACACCACTGCGCGTCAAGCAGGGCGAAGTCCGTTTCGAATGCGTCAGCTTCGCGTATGACCCGCGACGGCCGATTTTGCATGCAGTCAGCTTTACCATTCCGGCTGGACGGAAATTGGCGGTGGTGGGGGCCAGTGGTGCCGGCAAATCAACCTTATCGCGCTTGTTGTTTCGCTTTTTCGACGTGACGCCGGCGGGAGGAGAGGTGAGTGGTGAAGTTGGCTGCGAGGTGGGCTCCGGGGCGGGCTGCGAGGTGGGCTGCATTCGTATCGACGGCCAGGATATTCGGCAAGTAACGCAAGCTAGCTTGCGTAAATGTATCGGCATCGTGCCGCAAGATACCGTGCTGTTTAACGATACGCTGTATCACAACATCGCATACGGCCGCCCCGATGCCAGCCGCGAAGAGGTGCTGGAAGCGGCGCGTGCGGCGCATCTCGATCAATTCATTGAAGCCTTGCCAGATGGTTACGATTCTATGGTCGGCGAACGCGGTTTGAAGCTCTCTGGCGGCGAGAAACAGCGCGTAGCCATTGCGCGCGCCATCCTGAAAAATCCGCCGATTTTGGTGTTTGATGAAGCCACGTCCTCGTTGGACAGTGCCACCGAACAAGCCATTCAGCACGAGTTGACGCGCATTTCGGAAAACCGTACCACGCTGGTCATCGCGCATCGGCTTTCTACCGTGGTTGATGCCGACGAAATTTTGGTGCTGGAAAATGGCGGGATTGCTGAACGCGGCAATCATGCCGCCTTGCTAGCGCTGAATGGACGTTATGCGGCAATGTGGCAATTGCAAATGCGACAGCAGCATGAGATTGAGTAGATTGAATGAGTAGTTGAATAAAAAAGGCCTACCGCACGGTAGGCCTTTTTGCTGGCGTGCTAAATCAAGATAGAAAATTAATTGACTTTGTTTATTGACCTTGGGATCCAACTCGCCCTTGTCATAGCGCTTCTGCATATCTTCCAGGCTGTAAACCTTGGTGATCTTGCTGGCCATGCCGGCCGCGCCAAACGCTTCGTAACGGGCGGTACAAATGCCGCTCATCGCCTTGGTGGCTTCTTTCAAGAATTTACGCGGATCAAAGTTGGACTTGTTCTCGGCCAAATGCTTGCGAATCGAACCGGTTGAAGCCATACGCAGATCGGTGTCGATATTCACTTTACGCACGCCGTTCTTGATGCCTTCAACAATTTCGCTGACCGGCACGCCGTAGGTTTGGCCCATATCGCCGCCAAAGCTATTGATGATGGCGAGCCAATCTTCCGGCACGGAAGAAGAGCCATGCATCACCAAATGCACATTGGGGATACGGTCATGAATTTCTTTCACGCGGTCAATACGCAACACCTTGCCGGTGGGCTTTTGCGTGAATTTGTAAGCGCCGTGGCTGGTGCCGATGGCGATGGCCAGCGCATCAACCTTGGTTTTGGTGACAAAGTCAGCCGCTTCGTCAGGGTCGGTCAGCAGGGCGGAATGATCCAGCACGCCTTCAGCGCCGTGGCCGTCTTCTTCACCGGCTTTACCGGTTTCCAATGAACCCAGGCAGCCTAATTCGCCTTCAACGGAAACGCCGCAGGCATGCGCCAATTCAACAACATGCGCCGTCGTGTTGACGTTGTATTCGTAAGTTGACGGGGTTTTGCCGTCGGTACCGAGTGAGCCGTCCATCATCACCGAGCTGAAGCCGGACTGGATTGAGCGGAAGCAAATGCTGGGCGATGCGCCGTGGTCTTGGTGCATGCAGACCGGAATGTGCGGGTAGGACTCAATCGCCGCCATGATCAGGTGACGCAGGAACGGTTCGCCGGCATAAGAACGCGCGCCAGCGGAACCTTGCAGGATCACCGGGCTGTTGGTTTTGTCGGCAGCCATCATAATGGCTTGCACTTGTTCCATGTTATTAACGTTGAAAGCTGGCAAGCCATAGCCATTTTCAGCAGCGTGGTCGAGTAGTTGACGCAGGGAAATCAGGGCCATCTGTAAATCTCCTATTGGGTGAGAGAAAGAAAGAGCAAAAGAAAGAGCGAAAGAAAGAACGAAAGCGTAATCAAGCCTTCTTGTGTTCGCCAACGCGAACAATCTTCATGGTATTGGTGCCACCGGGCTTGCCGATTGGCTCGCCAATGGTGAGCAAAATCAAATCGCCATTACGGACCGCGCCACGACGCCGAAGTTCATCTTCTGCTTCGGCCAGCAATTGGTCGCGTTCGTTGGTGGAAGGGCGAAAGTTGACCGGATAAACACCACGGAAAAGCGTTACTTTTCGACGTGTTTCAACTTCTGGGGTTAAAGCATAAATCGGCACATGCGTACTGATGCGCGACATCCACAATGCGGTGGACCCCGACTGCGTCATGGCAGCAATGGCCTTGATGTTCAAATGCAAGGCGGTGAAGGCAGCCGACATGGCAATGGCTTCATCCACGCGCAAGAAACCGTGATCCAGTAGGCGGTCGCCAAAGGTGGCTTCAAGTTCTTTTTCAGCCTCCAGGCAAACCCGGTTCATCGCCGAAATGGCTTCGACCGGATAAAGGCCTGCTGCCGTTTCAGCCGACAGCATGACGGCGTCGGTGCCATCCAGAACCGCATTGGCCACATCGGACACTTCAGCACGCGTTGGAATCGGGCTGGAAATCATCGACTCCATCATCTGCGTGGCGGTGATCACCACCTTATTCTGCTCACGCGCGGTGCGTATCATGCGTTTTTGCAAAGCCGGCACGGCCGCATCGCCGACTTCCACGCCCAAATCGCCGCGCGCAACCATGATGGCGTCGGAAGCCTGCACAATTTCTTCCAGGGCTTCGATGGCTTCAGCACGTTCAATTTTGGCGACGATCCACGCTGAGCCGCCGGCGGCGTGCAGCAAATCGCGCGCAAGTTGCACATCGGCAGCAGAACGCGGGAAAGAAACCGCAAGATAGTCCGCCTTAATCATGGCGGCAGTCTTGATGTCTTCCATGTCCTTTTCGGTCAGCGCGGCGGCAGAAAGCCCGCCCCCTTTGCGATTGATGCCCTTGTTGTTGGATAACGTCCCCCCCTGCACAACTTTGCAGTGGACTTCGTTGTCCAGCACTTCTTCGACCCACATCTCGATGCGGCCATCATCCAGTAAAAGGGTGGCACCCCGTGCCACATCTTTAATCAGATCTTTGTAATCCAGGCCGACGCGATTTTGGTCGCCCAATTCGCAGGCTGCATCAAAGATGAAACGGTCACCTGGATTCAGCGTGATTTTGCCGTCTTTGAATTTACCGATACGGATTTTGGGGCCTTGCAAATCAACCAGCACACCGACTGCACGACCGCGTGTTTTTGCGATAGAGCGCACGAGATCACAGCGTTGCTGGTGTTCTTCAGGGGTTCCATGGGAAAAGTTGAGACGTACTACATCGACTCCGCTTTCGATCATCTTATCCAATATTTTGGGGTCAGAGCAGGCGGGGCCAAGCGTGGCGACAATTTTGGTTCTACGCAGCATGTTTTATCCAGAATGTGCAGGAGCGGGAGTTTCCGCGAATTAATCTTTCCCTGGGTACGGCTATCGCGGGGGCCAACTGGCCACCCGCCACTCCTAACAATCAGCCTGCGGCTCGTTTTTCCAGAATATCGACAGCAGGCAACACCTTGCCTTCCAGATATTCCAAGAATGCGCCGCCGGCGGTAGAGATGTAGGAAACTTTATCGTAGATGTCGTACTTTTGAATGGCTGCAATGGTGTCGCCACCCCCCGCCAGCGTGAACGCTTTGGTATTGGCAATGGCCATGGCGATTGCTTTGGTGCCTTCGCCAAACTGGTCAAATTCAAATACACCAACCGGACCATTCCACACGACCGTGCCGGCATTCATGATGATGTCGACCAATTCTTGTGCTGATTTCGGGCCAATGTCGAAGATCATGTCGTCGTCGGCGACATCGCCGGCTAATTTGCTGACGGCAGGTTCATTGGCATCAAATTTCTTGCCGCAGACCACATCCACCGCGATGGGAATGGTTGCGCCGCGGGCGGTCATCTTGGTTATCAGGGCTTGGGCAGTCGGCACCAGATCGGCTTCGCACAACGATTTGCCGACATTTTTACCGGTGGCTTGCAGGAAGGTATTGGCAATGCCGCCGCCCACCACCAGTTGTTCGCATTTTTCTGACAGCGCTTCGAGAACGGTCAGCTTGGTCGATACTTTTGAGCCGCCGACGATGGCCACCATCGGACGCGCCGGGTTCGCCAGCGCTTTGTCCAGCGCTTCCAGTTCTTCGGATACCAGTTTGCCGGCGCAGGCGGTCGGCGCAAATTGCGCGATGCCGTAGGTTGAAGCTTCTGCGCGGTGAGCGGTACCAAAAGCATCCATCACGAAAACGTCACACAGGGCGGCATATTTGCGCGCGGTGTCTTCGACGTTCTTTTTCTCGCCTTTGTTGACGCGGCAGTTTTCCAACAGCACAACTTCACCTTCAGCCACATCAAAGCCACCATCCACCCAATCTTTGATCAAACGCACCGGCTTGCCCAGCTTGGCCGCCATGACATCGGCTACCGGCTTGAGCGAAACTTCTTCGCTCCATTCGCCTTCGGTCGGGCGGCCCAGATGCGAGGTCACCATCACTTTGGCTCCCGCTTTCAAGGCGTGTTCAATGGTGGGCATGGAAGCGGTAATGCGTGCGTCGGAAGTGACTTTGCCTTCCTTGACTGGCACATTTAAGTCGGCACGAATAAAAACGCGTTTACCTTTGAGGTCGAGATCCGTCATGCGGAGGAATTTAGCCATTGCAGTACTCCTGATTAAACATAAGTGGTAAGTTGTAAGGGTTAAGGTTGCTCAAGCCTTACAGCTCAAATTGAGTTTGATGAAGTGGTTTGTAGCTTGCGATGAACGCACGCTACAAACCCAGTGCTTAATTACTTCGCGACGTGCTCAACCAAACGCAGCATGTTGCAGGTATAGCCATACTCGTTGTCGTACCAAGCGACGACTTTAACGAAGGTGCCATCCAGCGCAATACCGGCTTCAGCATCAAACGTGGACGGTGCGCTATTGCCGACGAAGTCAGTCGAAACGACTTTTTCGTTGGTGTAGCCCAACACGCCCTTCATTTCGCCTTCAGAGGCAGCCTTCATGGCAGCGCAAATGTCGGCGTAAGCCGCTTCTTTTTCCAGCTCAACGGTCAAGTCAACCACGGAAACGTCAGAAGTCGGCACACGGAACGCCATGCCGGTCAGCTTTTTGTTCAGCTCGGGCAGCACTTTACCGACGGCTTTGGCCGCACCGGTAGAAGAAGGAATGATGTTTTCCAGAATGCCACGACCACCGCGCCAATCTTTCTTGGACGGGCCATCAACGGTTTTCTGGGTAGCGGTCGCCGCATGCACGGTGGTCATCAAACCCCGCTTGATACCCCAGTTGTCGTTCAACACCTTGGCAACAGGTGCCAGGCAGTTGGTGGTGCAAGATGCGGCAGAAACAATCGCCTCACCGGCGTATTTGCTGTGATTCACACCGTAAACAAACATCGGGGTGTCATCTTTCGCCGGAGCCGATTGAACCACTTTCTTGGCACCAGCCGTAATGTGCGCCTGGCAAGATTCGGTAGTCAGGAAGAAACCGGTGCAGTCAATCACGATATCAGCACCCACTGCGCCCCATGCCAGATTGGCAGGTTCTTTTTCAGCGGTCAGACGAATGGTTTTGCCATTCACTTTCAGGTTATTACCGTCAACAGAGACGTCACCATTGAAACGACCATGCACAGAGTCATATTTCAACATGTAGGCCAGATAGTCTGGCTCAAGCAGATCGTTGATAGCGACCACTTCAATACCGGGGAAATCTTTTGCGATTGCACGGAAGGCCATGCGACCGATACGACCAAAACCATTGATGCCAACTTTAATAGTCATACTTTAGCTCCTTGTGATGAATAAAACGGATTACAGAATGCCTTTGACTTGCGCTACGACGTTTTCTACGGTGAAGCCAAACGCCTTAAACAACTCAGGTGCCGGGGCAGATTCACCAAAACGGTCGAGGCCAATGACTGCGCCGCGCAGACCGACATATTTCCACCAGCCGTCAGTCACACCGGCTTCGATGGAGACTTTGTGGACGGTGGGCAGTAAGACGCTGTCTTTATACGCTTTGTCTTGCTTGTCGAACTCGTTGGTGCAAGGCATGGATACAACACGGACAGCAATGCCTTCAGCCTGGAGCGCAGCTTGCGATTTCAATGCCAACTCGACTTCTGAACCGGTCGCGATCAGCACGACTTTCGCTTCGCCATCGCAGTCGGACAGGACATAACCGCCTTTACGGATTTCAGCGATTTGTGCATCGGTCCGTTTAACGAAAGGCAGATTCTGACGTGACAGGATGTGGCAGCTCGGTCCATCCAATTTCTCAACGCTAGCCGCCCAGGCAACCAACGTTTCGGTGGTGTCGCAAGGACGCCATACCGACATATTGGGGATCATGCGCAGGGTAGCGGTTTGCTCAACCGGCTGATGCGTCGGGCCATCTTCACCGAGGCCGATGGAATCGTGCGTAAAGACGTAAACAACGCGCTGCTTCATCAATGCCGACATACGCAGTGCATTGCGCGCATATTCCGAGAACATCAGGAAGGTGCCGCCGAACGGGAACAAGCCGCCATGCAGCG
>CAYWXO010000036.1:0-19485 GCA_964462255.1 uncultured Thiobacillus sp.
CCGCTGTCCGCGCGCCAGCGCCGCTAGTGGCTGAAGCGGCGGTCGAAGTGCCGGCGGTTGTTCAAGCGCCAGCGGTAGTCGAAGTGCCGACGGTTGCCGCAGCCCCGGCGGTTATTGAAGTGCCGGCTGTTGTCGAAGCACCGGCTGTTGTTGAAGCACCGGCTGTTGTTGAAGCCCCGGCTGTTGTTGAAGCCCCGGTCGTTGTCGCAGACCCCGTTGTTGTCGCAGCCCCGGTTGTTGCTGCAGCCCCGGCTATTGTGCAAGCCCCCGTGACGATTCAAGCCCCGGTGCTGATGCAACCGGCCGTGCTGGCTCCCTTAGTTCAAGTTGCTCCTGCCGTTCAGGTTGCCGCACCTGCCGTCACCGCGCACAAAATGATTCTGGCGGGCGATGCGTTATTCAAAACCGGCAAATCCGGCATCCGCGATTTTTCAGTAGAGGGCAAAGCACGACTAGATGATTTAATTGCCAAGCTAAAAACCATGGGCGCTATCGAGAAAATTAGCGTAGTGGGTTTTGCCGACCCGATGGGCAAGGAAAAAGACAACCTGAAACTCTCTGAAGCGCGTGCCAAGTCAATCAAATCGTATCTAATTGCTAAAGGTATCAAATCCACGCTGATTACCAGTAAAGGCATGGGAAGCAGTCACTTGGTTGTGCAATGCGAAAGTGCAGCAGGCAAAAAAACCCTAACCAAAGACGGTTCCTTAAACCAGGACGAGCTGAAAGCCTGCCACGAACCGAATCGTCGTGTAGAAATCGAGATCAGCACTCAGGCAAAATAAGGCGTTGGCATGCCAACTCAATCCCTCCCCGCTTTTCGTCAAGAAATCGGCGAGGGGTTCTCTTCTACGCCTTGAATGCGCTGCCAACTGTTTTCATTCAGCGCCACTTCGTAGCGCGCCCAGCGGATAAATTCACGCCGCGTACAGAAGCCATTTTTCCGGCGGCAGGTGCCGGCGATGCCTTTGAATGAAACCGTTTCTTCCCCGCTATCAACATCCAGGGAAAAAGCCACAACCTGCCGTACGCCCCAAGACCGGCCATAAGCCCCGTTGCTATAAGTACAACCCGCTTTAATTTCAAACGGCAAAGACATAGGGAAAAGACATAGGGAAAAATCGCGGCGTCAAAAAGCCAATTAACGGATAACCTCATAGCCACCGTCTTCGATGGCCGCACGAATCGTGTCGGCAGCCACCTGAGCCGGATCATGTTCGACATCAACCTGGCCACTGGCCAAATCAATGTTAATGCCGCCCACGCCGGGTAACGCAGCAAGCAAATTCTTTACGCTGTTGACGCAGCCCATGCAGCTCATGCCGCCTACTTTTAAATTCAGTGTCATCATGCGCTGTCTATACTCCGATAATTATCCAGAACATTACTTAAGCGCCCATCCGAACCATACAAGCTACGAATAGAGGCACTTTGCAATACTTGCATAGCCGCTTGGGTGCTACGCATTTGCTCTTCAATCAAACGACCGTTGATGCGATTCAAGCGCGCCGCTTCTTGCGTCAATTTTTCCAGTTTCCGCCAATCTTCACTCGGATTATTCAGGGGGAAGGCGCGCAACTCCAAGGCGGGCAACGTGGCATCGGCGGGCAGATCAAGCTGCTCGGCCAGTTGCGACCAATGTTTGGCCATATTCTGGCTGACATAATCGCGCTGATGGGTGAGTTCGCCCAGTTGTTCTGAATCATTGCGCGTCAGAGCCAGGCTTTCTTCTTTGAGCAGGCCAAGAAAAATCTCAATTTCATGGTTGAGCGTTTTTAGTATGGGGTCAAGGTGGTTCATGGTTTGTAGGAAGCGGCGAGATCGGCCATGGTTTGTTGAATCATGCCTTCGGCGATCGCGGCTTCATCAATTTTGAAAGTACCGTCTTCGATCGATTTGCGCACAGACGCGACCTTACCTTCGTCGCTGACATCCAATTGAGCGAGATTCCGTTCTAGCTGACGTATTTGTTCCGCCGTTTCCGTCAAACGAACGGTGTCGCTGACTGCGGTTGGCACGCTGGTATGCGCCTGATTACGCGCCGAGGCTGGCGCATTGCTACTGCCCACCTCTTTAACGATGGGCGTTGAAAAACCTTTGATACTGTTGTCGATTTGCATAGTAGCCTCCTGGTACAGCCTGCCGGACACGCAACAGGCCTGGGTTGACGCTTGATTCATTCTTTAACTGCGCAGTCTATCGGCACCAAACGCGCTAACTTGATATACGTTAAAGATTGAAGGGGTCATTTAATTGCGTCGAGGAAGTTCCGCATTTCTTCATGCAAGCTAGCCGCTAAAGCACGGCACGCTGACGAATCCTCCGCTTTAGCCGCATTTTCCAGCTCCTTGGCGCGGTGTTCACCCCGTCGGCCAGAGAAGGTAGCAAAAACGCCTTTCAAGGTATGACTGGCGCGCAACAATCCCGGCCAATCACCCGCGGCAAGCGCATTGTCAATTTCACTTAGATAACTCTGCGAATCGGCTTCGAACATTTCGATGAGCGTATTAAGCAAATCTTCATCATCGGCAATGCGTGAAAGCGCATCAGCACGGTCGTAGATTGGCAGCTTATCGGCTTGGGTAGCGGCCGCCGGCTTGGCAGATACGTTAGCGGCCAACATCTTGCTGCCGCGCATAATCAAATCAATTTCTTGGTAAAGCACTTCTGGTTTAACCGGTTTTGAAACATATCCATCCATACCAGAATCGATACAGCGTTCCCGGTCGCCGGTCATGGCATTGGCAGTCATGGCAATAATCGGAATATGGCCGCCGCTGTGCGACTCAATGCCACGAATAGCGCGGGTGGCATCCAAGCCATCCATTTCTGGCATCATCATATCCATAAGGACCAGGTCGTAATGGCCTTTCTGCCAAGCTTCCACCGCCAGTTTTCCATTGTCGGCGACAGTCACTTTATGGCCTTGTTTCTCTAGGAGTTTGATGGCAAGTTTTTGGTTGACCAAATTATCCTCTGCCAAAAGGATGTCATAAACAGGATGGGTTTCAGAGGGGGGCTTTTGAATCATCAGACGACCTGTATTGTTGTTTTTAACCGCGCTTTCCAGCGCGATGCGCAATTCCGTCAGGGATACCGGCTTGGTGAGATAGGCGCTAAAGCCCAATTCTTTGCAACGCTCAGTGTCACCACGCTGGCCCGCCGAGGTGATCATGACCAACGAAGCATCGCGATGACGCGGATCTTGATGCAATGCTTCCGCCACCATGAAACCATCCAAACCTGGCATACGGGCATCCAACAGCACAATAGCGTAAGGCTCGCCGGCACGATGCGCTTCGTCAGCCATGCGCAAAGCGTGGCTGCCCTCCGTGGTGCTATCTGCATTCATGTGCAAACGCTTCAGCATGAGGGAAATGACGCGTAAATTGGTCGGGTTATCATCCACCGCCAAAATACGCAGGCCTTTCAGGGCAGCTTCTTGTTGACGAATTTCTTCCGGCTCTTCGCCTTCTTTCAGCAATATGTGGAAGATGAAACGCGAGCCCTGGCCCAGCGTACTTTCCACCCGAATGGTGCCGCCCATCATTTCAATCAATTGTTTGGTGATGGTGAGGCCAAGGCCGGTGCCGCCGTATTTGCGTGTCACTTGGCCATCGGCTTGCGAAAAAGCAGAGAAAATATTGTTTTGTTGATCCGGCGCAATGCCGATGCCGCTATCGTAAACCGTAAATTCCAGGCAAAGCGTGTTGCGTGGGCCGTTATCTGCACGCATAGCACTACAACCATTCACCGTGAGGCCAATCTCGCCCCGTTCGGTGAATTTGACCGCATTGCCCAGCAAGTTGAAGAAAATTTGCCGTAGCCGTGCCGGGTCACCTTTCACGAAGCGTGGCGTATCTAAACCAAGGTCGTAGCTGAGTTCAAGCTCTTTGAGTGAAATACGCGGCGCGAGGGATTTGAGGGTGTCGCCTATCAGGTCGATGAGATCGAAATCAATCTGCTGAATATCGAGTTTGCCGGCTTCAATCTTGGAGAAATCGAGTATGTCATTGATCACCGTAAGCAGATGCTCAGCCGACGATTTGACCAAGCCCAGATATTCGCGCTGCTCACGCGTCAGGTCAGTTTCCAGGGTGAGATCCACCATGCCAATGACGCCATTCATGGGGGTGCGAATTTCATGGCTCATATTGGCGAGAAATTCGCTTTTCATCCGGTTAGCCGCTTCGGCCGAATGACGGGCAGCCTGTAATTGTTGATTGAGGGCAGAAAGCTGATCTTTCTGTTGCTCGGAATCTT
Organism: uncultured Thiobacillus sp.; assembly: GCA_964462255.1. Taxonomy (GTDB): domain Bacteria; phylum Pseudomonadota; class Gammaproteobacteria; order Burkholderiales; family Thiobacillaceae; genus PFJX01. Next base: position 4,264 of record CAYWXO010000036.1, read on the forward strand.
TCAGCGCGCGGGTCAGTTCGTTGGTGCGGCTTTTAATCATCAAATCAAGTTCAGAGGCCAAACGACGCAAACTCTGATTGCTCTGATAAAGATCAAGCGATTTTTCTTCCAGGATACGCTCGGCTTGTTTGCGTGCAGATCGTTCACGCTCAAAGCGTTGCAGCCAGACGGTATCAGACATTTTTAAACCTGTCGGGTAAGAATAAAGCGGGCTTGCGCGCCGGCGTTTTCAGGCGCAGCGACACGTTGCAAGGTAATTCCGCCACCAAAATGCGCCACACTGCCCTCCAGCAAACCTTGCGCCAAATCAGCAAAAGAATGCTCGGAATAATAAGTCAAAATGATCTGATCGGCAGCCAACTTGACTTCAAACGTTGGCAATTCCGCATCCGGATATAACTTGCGGACTTCCGCATGAATCACATTTTCTATCCCGCCCAGAAATTGAAAGCAGTCTGTGATGCCTTCAAAGAAGCGCGGGTAAAGCTGGGCAAAACGCTCAAACAAATAGCGGCCAAAAGTTTGCACTAAAGCGGCAACCGGCAGGTTTGTCTGCTCGGATAAGGCAACCACCAACGCCACCATTTCATCATGAGGATAGGTGCCCACTGAGGTATAAGCCCCCCCCGATGCCACCTTTGAATCGGCAATAATGCGGTCAACCATATCCAACGACCAAGTCGATTCGACCATTTCCATGAATTCGGTAAAGACCAGACCTTTCATGCAATTTCTCCGGAAATACAAATTGATTAAAAGCGTGTTGCGGCGCGAATGGCCAACTTAAGATCATCAAAACGGATCGGCTTGGCAACATAGCCGTCAGCACCTTGCAATAAAAACCGTTCGCGATCACCTTCTATGGCGTGCGCGGTCAAGGCGATGATCGGGGTTGCCGGGGTTACTTTTCCCGCATCCACTCCCACATCCATTCCCTCAGCCGCTTCAATTTCACGAATGCGCGCGATGGCGGCGAGCCCATCAATGTTGGGCATCATCATATCCATCAAAATCAAGTCGAATTTTGCGGGGGCAAAGGCCGCTATCGCCTCAGCGCCATCTTCTACCACGGTGACGTCATGGCCCAGTTTGCTCAGTAGCGCCAGCGCGAGCTTGCGATTGACCGGATTATCTTCCGCCAGCAAAATTTTTAACGGCCGCTGCAGAGCAGGCGCAGCCTCACTCTCGCCCGCACGGCTGGCTTCGGTGTCTGCGTCCTGCGGAGCAACAGAAGCCGCCAAATAAGGCAAGGTGAAATGAAAGTGACTACCGCTGCCCAACTCACTCTCCACCCAGACTTTACCGCCCATCAATTCAACTAAGTTGTAACTAATTGTCAGACCAAGGCCGGTGCCGCCAAAATTGCGCGTAATGGAGCCATCTGCTTGCGTGAAGGCGCTAAATATACTGTCCAATTTATCGGCGGCAATGCCAATGCCGCTATCGCTAACGCACACATGCAAACATTGCGGCGACTTGCAACGGTTGCCGGCTTTGATCAGATTGACACTAACGTTAATGCGACCGGCAGGCGTGAATTTGATGGCATTGCCAACCAGGTTGATCAAAACCTGTCGAAAGCGTATTGGATCAACGTCGATAGGTTCAGCAATCTGACTGTCCATTTCCAGCGTCAGCACAAGGGATTTTTCCTTGGCGCGTTGTTCCATGCTATGCAGGGTTTCACGCAGTAGTGTAGAGAGAGAAACGGATTCATTGCGGATGACCAGTTTACCTGCCTCTACTTTCGAAAAATCAAGGATATCATTAAGGATAACCATCAAATTCTGCGCCGAGGAATGCGCCATTTCAAGATATTCGCGCTGCTCCGAGCCCAACTCAGTCCCTAAGGTCAACTCGGTCATGCCGATAATGCCATTCATCGGCGTGCGGATTTCATGGCTCATGTTAGCCAGAAACTCGCCCTTCATTCGGTTAGCGGTTTTCGCGGCTTCCAAGGCTTGCTGCATGGCCGCTTCAGATTGCTTGCGCTGAGAAATATCGCGCACAACCAGAATGCGGTACGGCATGCCATACAGGGTAAAGTTTGAAATGGTCATGTCGATGGGGAATTCGTGCTGGCCACGCGGCGGTGCAAACGCTACTGCGCGGGTTTCTATGAATTGTTTGGCGGGAAGTGCTTCATGGCTAAACTGCAGCCAATCCGGCAACAATTGCGCCACCGACAAGTCGAGCAATGTATTTTTGTCTTGATTGAATAAGAGGCAAGCCGCGTTATTGACACTTTCAATCTTGTCGTCTGCGTTGATGGTCAACAAGGCATCGGAAATATTGCCAAAGACGGCTTCAAGGCGCTGATTCGCCGCCGTAACTGACATGTCCTGCGTATAAAGCCAGAGCGAAGTTTCATTTAGGGCAACGACCAGCGCTTCAATTTCAGCCTGCCCTTGGTAAGGCGGCAATTGTTCGCCCAGATGATGGGTGAGTTCACTGGCGAAAAGAGAGGCGTTGCGAATAGCGCTAATCGGTCGGCGTAAATAAAGTAACAACAGGGAAATGCTGAAGACACTGGCCAAAATGACGGCAAAAATGCCATTCCAGATAATTTGTAATAGCGCCTCTTTAAGGCCGGCGGTATCAATTTCCGCCTGCAAACTGCCAGGGTAGCCATATTCATTTAATGCGCGCCAGATTACTAAACGCTCGGCGTCCCATGAAAAATCCGACCCGGCCAGTGGGTTGCCGTTTTTGTCGACCCAGAAAAACTGCACCGCCTTACCACTAGGCGGAATGATTTGCAGCACATCAAACACGGCTTCTGGCGGTTTGCCGGGGAGCTGAATAACTTGGCTGATCAATTGGCCATGCTGATTAAACACGCGTAAAGCCCGCATTTCGCCGCTATTCACCGACAACAACATTGAGCTTTCTATTGCGCCATAGTCGCGCGTGAGCAACGGCGATGCACTGTTGACCGCGAGATTCGCGAGCATGTTGATATTGCGATGCAACAATTCGCTTTGCTTGTTGTGCGTTTGTTGTTGCGTTGAATAAAGCGTATGCGATGAAATGCTGACCACCAGCATCGTTGCCATGAACAGCCCTAACTGTCCGGCCAGGTGGCGGGGCAGCAGCCCACGTAAAAGGAGCTGTTTCATCGCCTAATTTGAAATGGTGTAGCGTTCAAGTTTGAGTTTTTCCAGTGGCAAATAATCGCGGGCGTAGTCAGCGCGAATGACTTGGCTCAATTCAACATCTGACAACAGTTTTTGTCCGGCAGCATCTTGGCCAATTTTAAGAAAAGCAGCCGTGATTTTTTCACGCACCGCGAGCGGAATTCTCGGGTGCGCCGCGAACGGATGCGGTGCAACACCGGGCGTGGTGTACAGCACACGCAAACGTTTACGCAGATTGAGCGGCTCTTTTTCTAACGTTGCTTCGATGCCGCCACCGGCTACCGCATCGCCAATAGCCACATGCCGATAGACGTTTTGATGCGTACCCACGTAATTTGCCTGCACATCAATCTTTTCTTTTTCGCTCAATAGCGCACGCAAATAAAGCGATGCGCCAAAGGCATTCGGCGCGGGAAAGGCAAACTGCTTGCCGTTCAGATCTTGTAAATTTTTGACCGGGCTGTTGACGTCAACTACCAGAATCCCAGCCAGCGGCTCACTCCCCCGGATCAATGGAATGTACTGATGAGCTTTCGCGGCCATGATCATGTGATAAGGGTTGAGATAAAGCAGATCGGGCGCGTTGGTCAGAAAATCGGTTTCAAAGCGCGGGATTTTGTCCACCAAGCGTAATTGGAAGCCATAACCAGTTTCGGCTTCCAGCCTTTGCAGCAGTGGCGTCCAGCGCAAACCGATGTTGATCGGGGAAAACTGCGGCACAATCGAAAGCGAAAAGGTCTGATTCGCGCTGGCAGCGGGGATTGCAAAAGAGGCTGTAGCAAAAAAGAGAACAACCAGCAGTCGGACACTCAGCCTAAGTGCGGCAAAAAAGGAAATTGACGTAATAGACATGGTTAGAAATGATTGGAATCAATAAGGTGCGCCAAGGGCGGGCGGGCATCCTGAAAACTGTCACGAATACGGAGCACATCATCCATTCGATCGGTGAATGCAGTCACACAACGCGGATCAAAATGGCTGCCGGAACCGGCGTTAAGGAAGTCAATCGCTTGCGCCACTTCCCAGGCTTTCTTATAGGGACGTTCACTGGTTAATGCATCGAAGACATCCGCCACAGCAACAATGCGCGCATATAAGTGAATCTGTTCACCTTGCATGGCGTTTGGATAGCCGCTGCCATCAAATTTTTCGTGATGACTCAAGGCAATAATGGCGGCCACGTCAAGCAAAGAGGAACGACTCCCCCGCAGAATTTCCCAGCCTTTTTCGGCATGGGTTTTCATGATAGTGAATTCATCTTCATCCAATCTGCCCGGTTTAAGCAGAATGTGATCGGGAATCGCAATTTTGCCGACATCGTGCATCGGTGCCGCGCGCAGGATCAGATCTTGCTCAACTTGCGGCAGCCCCATCTGGTCGGCAATGAGTTGCGAATAATTCGACATGCGCTGGATATGGCCACCGGTTTCCGGATCGCGAAACTCCGCCGCGCGCGATAGGCGGTTGATCATTTCGTGCTCACGGTCCAGAATTTCCGCGGTGGCTTCTGCCACCTTTTCTGCCAGCCAGGCGGCCCGGTCGGCTAAAGATTTCTGGCTGCGGCGCAAGGCCAGCATGTTGTGCAAGCGTGCGCGGAATTCAGCGTTATCAATCGGCTTGGTGAGAAAATCATTCGCCCCGGTCTCAAGCGCGGCATAACGCGTTTCTTTCTCGTGGTCGGCGGTAATCATCAACACCGGTATATCTTTATTTTCAATCCGCTCGCGGTAACGGCGAATGAACTCCATGCCATCCGGTGCTGGCATCATGTAATCGACGATCAGCAAGTCGATTGGGTTGCTCAGGCACCATGCCAACCCGACAGCTGAATCTTTAAAAGTAAGCGGCTCATAGTCTGGACTGGCACGTTTGACCAAACTTTCCATCAACTTCAGATTTACTGGATTGTCATCAACGATGGCAATTTGCATGGGGCATTCCTTACAAGGTGAACGGTGCTAACGCACTATTTTTGTGCATTTCGGCGCATGGGCGGGCGTTTTTCAACGGTCACCATGAGCTGCATTTCGCTACTTTCTCGCACCAAGCGTAACGGCACCTGTTTGCCCGGCGGCAAAGCAGCAATGAGATTGAGCAGCGAGGCAGAATCGGTGACGGGTTTGTCGTTTACGGCAATCAGCACATCACCGGGGCGGATGCCGGCACGGTCAGCGGGACCGCGACGCAATACGCCGGCAATCAACGCCCCGCGTGTGGTTTTCAGGGCAAAAGATTCGGCAATTTCCGGGCTGATTTCTTGCACTTCAATGCCGACCCAGCCGCGCGTGACGGCCCCGTGAGCAATGATGTCTTGCATAACCTGACGCACGATGGACACGGGGATCGCGAAACCAATGCCGAGATTGCCGCCCGATCGCGAGAAAATGGCCGTGTTGACCCCCACTAAATTACCGGAACCATCCACCAAGGCCCCGCCTGAATTACCGGGGTTGATCGCGGCGTCGGTCTGGATGTAATTTTCAAAGGTATTGATGCCAAGCTGGCTGCGCCCCAGCGCTGAAACGATGCCCATGGTAACGGTCTGGCCAACGCCAAAGGGATTACCTATGGCGAGAACAATGTCGCCAATGCGTTGGCTTTCACTTTTGGCGAAGGTAATGGCGGGCAAGCCTTTGCGATCAACTTTTAGCACGGCCAAGTCGGTTTCCGGATCGGTGCCGACCAGATTGGCACTAAAAGTATTGCCATCCGATAAGGCGACCTGAATTTCATCGGCGGCTTCGACGACATGATGATTGGTCAAGATGTAGCCATCTTCACTGACGATGACGCCGGAACCAAGATTGGAGACACGCTGCGGCCGGCTTTCATCCGCGAGGCGATCGCCAAAGAAACGGCGGAAAAACGGGTCATCCAGCAACGGGTTACGTTGCACGCTCACTTGCTTGCTGGTGAAAATATTGACCACAGAAGGTTGTGATTTGGCCGCCGCATCGGCGTAAGAGGATACGGGCGGTGACGAGCCAGTTTGACCGACTTCGCGAATGGTGACCGAGCTGCTTTCAGACGGTAAAAGTCCTGGCACCAGGCGATCCAGTGCGAGTAGTGCCGCGGCTAAAATAGCCAAAGCGGCGACAATTTGGGCAAACATCAGCCAGAGTTTGTGCATAAATATGCGAAGAAATAGACGAAAAAAAGTAGAAAAAAGGAAAAGCTAAACAAGGAAAAATCTAAGCGACCCTGAATTTGGGCACGCGTGAATTGGGCCCTAAGTTGCTGCAGCGTTCAAGATGGAAATGTGTTTTTGCCGCGAATTTTTTCAAGCCCGCGCAACTTTTCCAACTCATTCGTTGCCTGCATTGTTCGCTAAACGCTGAAAAAAATGAACATTTTTTCTCAATTTATGCGATGTCAACCGGCGTATATGCAGGTATTGCAGCAAACAACTCGACCAAATCGGCATTCCGCATCCGAATGCAGCCATGCGAGCGCGGTGCCTGTTCGAACGTTTCATCTGGCGTGCCATGAATGTAGATGAATCGACGCATGCTATCGCAGTTGCCCAGACGATTGAAACCGGGTTGCTGGCCCGATAACCAAAGGATGCGCGTCAAAATCCAATCACGCTCCGGTTCACGCGCGCCCAGTTCCGGTGTGTAGATTTCACCGGTTGGGCGACGGGCGCGGAACACACAATTCAAAGGCTGATCCGCACCGATTTTGGCGCGCACGATATGTCGTCCGCGCGGCGTTTGAAAGCTTCCCGCGGCTTCGCCAGCCCCGTTGGCGGCCGTCGAGATCGGATAGCGATGCACCCGTTGGTCAGCATCATCTAACAGATCTAACCATTGTTCATTCAGGTTGACGTGGAGTTTCATCATTGTTCAAGTGGCGGTTCTGATTTTTTGCTGTTGGCTCTGCGCTGCGCAAAGAAGCGGGAGAGCAAGACGCCACACACTTCCGCCAAAACGCCGCCCTGCACGTGGGCATGGTGGTTGAGTCGATTTTCGGCAAACAGATTGATCACGCTACCGGCCGCGCCGGTTTTCAGATCGTAAGCGCCAAAGACGACTCGCTCCACGCGTGCATGCAGGATGGCCCCACAACACATCACGCAAGGTTCAAGCGTAACATATAAGGTACTGCCGGGCAGACGATAATTGCTGCGCTGCTGCGCGGCAGCACGCAACGCCATAATCTCGGCATGGGCGCTGGGGTCATGCCGGCCAATAGGCTGGTTGTAACCGCGGCCAATAATTTCTCCCTGCTGAACTAACAGTGCGCCAACAGGCACTTCGCCAGCGGCACCGGCCCTTTCGGCTTGCTCAATGGCGGCACGCATGTAACACACATCTTCAGGAGTAATTGGAGCGGTCATTACGAGTTGTTGGCGGATCGTTGGCGGAGTTGTTGACGAGTCATTGACGGATCGTGGCGCTGGAAGTCTCCGGATAGCAAGCACCGGCAAGCTGGAATTTTCAGTGAAATTGCCCATTTTGTGTTTTTTTCCTGGCAGTTGGTATGAAATTAGACCGAATTGCTTATCCAATTTTTCGCCTTTCTGCTTTACGCTTGCGGGGCTTTTGCAGTTCAGCATGACGATCAATTGTGACTTGATGCTGAAGAAGTGAAGTGACACGGCATGTTTATCCGTTATTTTTAACCGAGGAGACAACTACATGATGAAAAAAAACTTGCTTGCGCTACCCATTGCGCTAGCAGTGGCCAGCGTAACGTATGCCAGCTCGGGCATGCTGCCTGAGGATGCCCTAGATGCACAAATCAAGAAGACCAACAACTCTTCTTACCTAACTCAAAGTCCACAAAACATCATGATGATGCCGGACAACCCGGCTTGGTTGGTGGCGGAAGCCGGTGAAGAATTATTCAAATTGCCGCGCGGCCCCAAGAACGCTTCGCTGGAGAAATGTGATCTCGGCAAAGGCCCTGGCGTGCTGGAAGGTGCCCATGCTGAGTTACCGCGCTACTTCGCCGATGCCGGCAAAGTGATGGATCTGGATGCGCGCTTGGTTTATTGCATGAAGACGTTGCAAGGCTTTACCGATAACGACGCCGCCATCAAGCAAAAACATGGCTCCAAATCTGACATGATGAAGCTGCAAACGTATATCAGCAGCAAATCCAGTGGTATGCCGTGGAATCCGCCGATGAATCATCCGCTGGAAAAAGCCATGCGTGATGCTGGCGAAGTGATGTTCTATCGTCGCTCTGGCACCATGGATTTCAGTTGCGCAACCTGCCATACCCAAACCGGTAAGCGGATTCGCGCTTCAGTGTTGCCGAATGTTTATGATCCAGCCGATTGGACCAAAGCCATTTCCTGGCCGTCGCACCGCACCAGTCATGAAGAAGTGCGCAGCAGCCAACACCGCGTGCTGGAATGCCTCTGGCAGATGCGTTATCCCAACATCAAGATAGGCTCGGATGCCTCGATTGCGATGATTTCCTTCTGGACCGATGCCGCACGCGGCGAGCCAGCCATTGTGCCTGACCTGAAACGCTAATCGCTGACGCTACGAGGAGATTGAATCCATGTTTAAAAAACACCCTATTGCCACTTTTGCTGCGGCCTCTCTGCTGCTGATTGCAGGCGGTTGTTCTGCCACCAACACCACCGGCAAGGCTGAAGTAGCTAAACCCGCTAGCGCCGCCGCTGCCAACGTTGCCCCCGCAGCTGCAGCCGCCAAGGTGGATTACACCAAAATGACGCCGGCCGCTTTGGCCGAGTACCTCACTTTTGAATCAGATAGTTATGACCTGAAACAGGCGACGCAGGAAGGCACCAGCGGCCGGGCGCGTTTGACCCAGGACGACATTCAAAAAGCCTGTTCCTTGATGAAAGGTCAGGAGCTGGACGATAAGTCGCGCGAAAAAGTCATCGCCTTGGCCAATGCGTCAATCAAATATCCCGAAGGCGGCATCAAGCTGGGTGATTGGAAAAAAGGACGTGAGTTAGCTTGGTCTGGTTACGGTTTCCGCACGGCGCACAATCCGGACGATCATTCCAAACAGGCGGCCGGCGGCAATTGTTATAACTGCCATCAGTTGGCGACGGATCGCACCGGCGGCGATATCGGCCCCAGTTTGACCGGCTATGGCAAAGACCGTGGCAGCAGCGCAGACATGCTGAAATACACCTATGACGTGATTTACAACCCGCATGCTTATTTTGCTTGCACCAATATGCCGCGCATGGGAGCAACGGGCGTGCTGTCACAATCGCAAATTGCCGACATCATGGCGTATCTGTTTGATCCAAATTCGCCGGTCAATAAGTAAACAAATAAAACAAGAAACGCAGTTTTTTGTTTTATTAGCCACCGGTGTCTGTTTCACCGGTGGCTTTTTATTTGCTTGCTATAATCCGCCCCCCGCGCGCTTTACCAATCGACGTGCGGTTCTTTTTTTCAGTTAGATCATTCTGATCATTTATTCGTCTGCCTCGATTGGTGCCGCATCATCTGCGGCAGGCCGTCGCAGGAGCTGTACCTCTCTATGTCATCCCCCGTTGTTCATGCGAGCCCATCCGTGCCCGCCGATTTTGCCAACCTGTCTTCCCAATTCACCCAGTTAGGTTTGTCAGCGCCGTTATTGCGCGCCGTCGCCGAAACGGGCTACACAACGCCAACGCCGATTCAGGCCAAAGCGATACCACAAGTGTTGCAAGGTGGCGATTTGCTCGCAGCCGCGCAAACCGGCACAGGCAAAACCGCCGGCTTCACTTTACCGATTCTGCATCGACTCACCACCACAACGCCGGCCATCAGCAAGCCCGGTCGGCCCCGCTGCCTGATTCTAGTGCCGACGCGCGAACTCGCCGCGCAGGTGGAAGAATCGGTGCGCACCTATGGCAAGCATGTCACGATTAAATCGATGGTGATGTTTGGCGGCGTCAACATTAATCCGCAGTTTGCCGCGCTGCGCGGCAAGGTCGATATTCTGGTGGCGACGCCAGGTCGTTTGCTTGATCACGTCGGCCAAAAGACGGTGGATTTGTCCGGCATCGAAATTCTGGTGTTGGATGAAGCCGACCGCATGCTTGATATGGGCTTCATCCGCGACATTAAAAAAGTGATTGCCCTGATTCCGAAGCAGCGGCAAACCTTGCTGTTTTCGGCGACTTTCTCCGATGAAATCAAACTACTCGCCAACGGGCTGTTGAATAACCCCGGCACAGTAGAAGTGGCGCGACGCAATACCGCGTCCGAACTGGTTGAACAATCGGTACACATGGTGGCGCAAGCGCATAAGAAGGACTTGTTGTCGCATCTGATTCGGCAGCACAACTGGCAACAGGTACTCGTGTTTACCCGCACTAAACACGGTGCCAATAAACTGGCTGAAAAGCTGATCAAGGACAACATTCCCACTGCGGCTATTCATGGCAATAAAAGCCAAGCCGCTCGCACACGGGCGCTGGCCGATTTTAAGAGCAACAAGTTGCAAGTGCTGGTGGCGACCGATATCGCGGCACGCGGCATCGACATTGATCAATTGCCGCAAGTGGTGAATTTTGAGCTGCCCAATGTGCCGGAAGATTATGTGCATCGTATCGGCCGTACCGGCCGTGCCGGCACTTCAGGAGCCGCGGTTTCGCTGGTTGATCGCGAGGAGTTGGGCTATCTACGCGACATTGAGCGCTTGATGAAGCGCGAAATCGCCGTAGTGGTGGTGGAAGATTTTGTGCCGCCGCCGACACCGGTGGGGGGCCCGGTAGACAGACTCGGCGCACGTAGCGAGGATGAGCGGCCACCGCGTCAGCCGGGCGGGCGTGGGCAAGGCGGTCGGCAAGAACGGGGTGATGGCAGGGGGCAAGGGCGTGCTAAACCGGGGGTACCGAAAGCAGCCATGACGACAACACGCACTGCCGCACGTCCAGGGACGCCGAATACGGCGGTGCCGCACCTGCCGCGCCCGCCGTCCCGTCCCGCTGCTGCCACCGGTGCGCCAACACCAAATCGGCGTGAATCACACAATGCGGCACATCATGTGACACATCGTAGCTCGCACGCTGCCGCACGGCCGCAGGCGGCGTTATTCAGCGCCAAGCCCGTTAAGCCGGGCAGTTAATTTTTAACTATTGACGAAAGCGCCGCATGGAAACCGCCAAACTCCTTTCTTCCTACCGCCCGTATTGGGCCAAACGCTTCGGCGTTTCCCGTTTTTTACCGATGTCGAAACAGGAAATGGATGCGCTCGGCTGGGACAGTTGTGATGTCATCTTAATCACCGGTGATGCCTATATTGATCACCCCAGCTTTGGCATGGCGCTCATCGGGCGATTGCTGGAAGCACAGGGGTTTCGCGTCGGCATCATCAGTCAGCCCAACTGGAAATCGGCGGAGGCGTTTCGTGCGCTCGGCCGGCCAAATCTGTATTTCGGCGTCACCGCCGGCAATATGGATTCGATGGTGAATCGCTATACCTCCGAGCGAAGAATCCGTTCCGACGATGCCTACACGCCCAATGCTGAACCCGATAAGCGTCCGGATCGGGCGCTGACTGTCTACGCCCAGCGTTGCCGCGAGGCATATAAAGACGTGCCAGTGGTGATCGGCGGCATCGAGGGTTCGTTGCGTCGCATCGCGCATTACGACTACTGGTCGGACAAAGTGCGCCGCTCGGTGCTGCTCGATTCCAAAGCCGACATGCTGCTGTTCGGCAACGCCGAACGCGCGCTGGTCGACTTGACGCATCGCCTGGCTGGCGGCGAGTCGATCAAGGATATCCGCGACCTGCGTGGTAGTGCGTTCATGGTCAGCCACGGCTGGAAGCCAGGTGATGACTGGAGCGAACTGGATTCGTTGGCGATGGATACGCCGGGGCGGGTGGACAAGCATCCGGATCCGTATGCAAACACCGTTCCCCCCTTTGAAAAAGGGGGGGCAGGGGGGATTTCTGCAACCTTTGCGGAAGTGGATGCGTCGGCAAATCCCCCCCAACCCCCCTTTTCCAAAGGGGGGAGTGAATACCCGGTGCGCTTTCTCTCCAAGGAACATCGCCTTGCCGCCATCCATGCTGCCCGCGCCCATACCGTGGTGCGGCTGCCGGCCTACGAGCAGGTCGAGAAGAATCCGATTCTTTACGCCCATGCCTCGCGCGTGTTCCATCTCGAATCCAACCCCGGCAACGCCCGCGCCATGGTGCAGGCGCATGGCGATGGCGCCGGTTTGCGCGATGTCTGGCTGAATCCGCCGCCGATTCCGTTGACCACGCCGGAAATGGATGCGGTGTTCGATGCGCCTTATGCCCGCGCACCGCACCCGAGCTATGGCGACGCGAAAATCCCGGCCTGGGAGATGATTCGCTTCAGCGTCAACATCATGCGCGGCTGCTTCGGCGGCTGTACGTTCTGCTCAATCACCGAGCATGAAGGCCGCATCATTCAAAGCCGCTCAGAAGCCTCTATCCTGCATGAGATTGAAGCCATACGCGACAAAACACCGGGCTTTACCGGCATTATTTCAGACTTGGGCGGCCCAACCGCGAATATGTATCGCCTAGCCTGTAAAGATGAAAAGATCGAAGCCGCCTGTCGGCGTTTAAGCTGCGTATTCCCCGATATTTGCGTAAATATGAACACTGATCATGGGCCATTGATTCAGGTTTACCGCAAAGCACGCGCCTTACCCGGCATCAAGAAGATCTTGATTGGCTCTGGCGTACGCTACGATTTAGCGGTGAAATCACCGGAATACGTTAAGGAATTGGTGACGCATCATGTCGGCGGTTATCTGAAGATCGCGCCGGAGCACACCGAAACCGGTCCACTCAGTCACATGATGAAACCGGGCATGGGTGCATATGACCGTTTCAAGCAATTGTTTGAAAAATACTCAGCGGAAGCGGGCAAAGAGCAATATTTGATTCCGTATTTCATCGCAGCCCATCCCGGCACCACCAACGAAGACATGCTCAATCTGGCGCTCTGGCTGAAACGCAATAAATTCCGCCTCGATCAGGTGCAAACCTTTTTACCAACGCCGATGGCATTGGCCACCACCATGTATCACTCTGAACGGAATCCGCTCAAGAAAGTGCTGCGTGGCGGCTTGCCGGTAACAGTCAGCAAACAAGGCCGTGTGCGTAAATTACACAAAGCATTCTTGCGCTATCACGACCCGGAAAATTGGCCGCTACTGCGCGAAGCGTTAAAGGAAATGGGCCGCGAGGAATTGATTGGTAACGGCAAACATCATTTGATTCCCAGCTTTCAACCGGCCGGCACTGGGCGCTGGTTTGACAGCAAAACGAAAGAAGAACGCGCTTATATTCACTCGCCGCCCTCGCGCGGCGATCGCACCGCGCAAGCTAAAACAGAAAAATCACGCAAAGAAGTCTCTTCACGCGGCACTGCCCTGCGCAGCGAACGCACACCGGAAGGTGAAACGGTACCACCGCGGCGTGGCGCTGGCCGCGGTGGTACCGGAACCAAACCCGACTTCTCTCCGCTGGAACGCGGGCGTCGGCCGCGTGGCGAGAGAAGAGATAAAGGTAAGTGAAGTGAAGGGCAAGTAAAGCAGCCCTCATTTAATTCGGGGTAATTGATTAAGCGTAATTGATTAAGCGTAATCATCAATCGAACCAACCGGCTTGGCCGGTGGTTCAATTTCATGCGGTTTACGCCGCGGATTCTGCTCTTGTTTTTTCTGGCGCAAACGCTGCATCTGCTCGCGCCAGTGATTCAACGGCGCATCGGAGCGCTCATCCAAGCCTGGCGCAATATGCACGCTGTCATAGACCTCACCAATTCGGTCTTGTGCAAACGCAACCGGAGCCCCAGCAAAAGACCCCGCAGCAAGCTCAGGGCATCCAGGCCTTGGCCCAGACATCAAGGTTATCTTCCAATATCCAGTTTGCATTGATGTACTCCCTCAAAGCATCACCACGACGTGCAAGCGCATCCCGATCCGCCACATGGCTACGAATTGCATCCACCCAATCCTTGAAACGATTCGCCACCCGCGTCACCGGATAATCGCCGCGATAAGGCGTAATATCGGTACAAATCACCGGATAGCCCAGCACACCATATTCCAGTAAACGTAAATGGCTTTTACCATGATTGAACGGCACATCTTCCAACGGTGCCACGGCAAGATCAAGGTTCAAACTGGCTAATTTTGCGGGGTAATCATCCAAATCAACGCCAAGATGATACTCCGCCGCCTCAGCGCGAATTGCTTTCGGGCACATGCCAAGAAAAACCCAATCAACTTCTTTCGCAGTCGCTTTCACAACTTCAAAAATCATCGCCAAGTCCCCATCATGACTGCCACCGCCCGCCCAGCCAACGCGCGGTTTAGCGCGCTGCAAACGCTCAGGCCTCAATGCGCCCCAACGTGCCCGCTCAATGTAATTTGGTACCACCTGAATATCATCGACATAACCTTTGTATGCCTCCGCCAAATATTCAGTAGAGACAATAAAACGATCACACATCGCAATCCCCTTACGGAAACGCTTGTGCAAATCTTTCTGCGCGACAAAATCTTTTTTGCGACTGCTTCTTACTGGAATATTGGTAATCAAGTCATCAATTTCATAAATCTTGAATGCCTTACTGTGACGCAGGTAGCGCTCCATTAACTTAAGCTGTTCCGGATTAACCTGGCGCTGTAACAAAATAGAGTCAGGTTCAAAGCGAAACAACTCCGGCATGGAAAGATAACTCGCCGTTTCCCAGCCCATGAAACGACCGGCACCATTAAGAGCTCGCATAGGTGCAATGACACGATACTCACCACAACCGTACCGATCCGCCGGATGCGCTAAAACACGCGGCCGTGGCCGCCAATCGGGGGCCCAAGCCAATGCCGGCGCGATTTCAATGAGAAAATCTCGGCCATGCGTGGACAAGTTGCGGTTGTAGGCAGGATCAAACGCTACGTCTCTTCGCCAGGCATCGTAAAATCGATCCTGCTCGGCCTTGAACCGCACCTGCTTACCGGTCTTTTCCGCATCTTCAACCTCTGAAGTTTGGCTAACGGAGCCCTCATGCAAAAGACGCGCATAAGACGTAAATACATTGCGATAACCTTGATGGCGCAAAAGAAAAAAAAAATCGAAGTCATTGAAAGATACTTGGAAGCGGGTTTCATCC
>CAYWXO010000037.1:0-2038 GCA_964462255.1 uncultured Thiobacillus sp.
GTTGCGCCTGAAGCATAAATCTTCAGGCGCGCGGGCTTGCATAAGTGCGTCAAATAAAGTGAGAAAGTGAGTTGAAAGGGACGGCGTTGGGTGGATTGATTGCTCAATAAGCGATTGCGACCAAGATGTTTTTTATTGCTTAATCGAGCCGCTTCACCCGTTGCGCAGACTAATGAGCGTTGCAGGCTGTGTGCAGTCGTTGAAGCATGGATTTATTGTCAAGCCCTTCCTACTTTTATTAAGGTATAGGATTATTAATGCGTATTCTTTTATTAACTCATGCCTTTAACAGCCTGGCGCAGCGTTTTCATGGTGAATTAACGGCTGCGGGGCATCAGGTTTCCGTTGAGTTCGATATTAATGATGACGTGACGCAAGAGGCGGTCGCCTTATTTCAACCGCATCTCATCGTGGCACCTTATTTACGCCGAGCGATTCCGGCATCTGTTTGGCGCAACCATCTTTGTTGGGTGGTGCATCCTGGTGTGGTGGGCGATCGTGGGCCTTCGGCACTGGATTGGGCCATTCTCAACGGCGAGCCTGTTTGGGGCGTGACGTTGTTGCAGGCGGAAGCGGAAATGGATGCCGGCCCGGTGTGGGCAGCGGAAACTTTCGTTATGCGACCGGCGATGAAATCGAGCCTGTATCGTAATGAAGTGACCGAAGCCGCGGTGCGTGCGCTGCATACCGCGCTGGCGCGTTGGCCAGATTACCAAGCCGGCCGCTGGCAAGCGCAAAGGGTGCCGTTGCGGCCCATGCATCCGCGCATGACGCAAGCCGACCGTGCGATTGATTGGGCGAACGATACGACGGCGCGCGTGTTGGCCAAGTTGCGCGCGTCGGACGGATTTCCGGGGGTGCGCGATAGCCTGTTTGGTCGAGATTGTCAGCTTTACCACGCCCACGAAGTCGATGTTGATGCTGTGGCGGTGGATGCGTTAGCGGCAGCGGGGTCGCTATTGGGGCGAGCCGCTGGTGGCATTGTGCGGGCAACTGTCGATGGTGCCGTTTGGATTGGCCATGGCAAGCGGTTGGCAACGGGTTCAACCTCCCCGAATTCACCAACAAACAGTACACAACCCAATACACCCAATATCAAACTGCCGTTACTGGCAGCCTTGCCCGAACTGATGACGTTGCCTGAATGGTCGCCGGGCGTGGAGGAAATTCAATATTGGGAAAGCGGCGCGGTGGATGAGGTGGATGCGGTGGGCGCGGTGGGCTACCTCACCTTCAATTTTTATAACGGTGCCATGAGTACATCTGCTTGTGAGCGTGTGTTGGCCGCCTATGAAAATGCCCAATTACGGCCGACCAAGCTGATTGTGCTGCTCGGTGGCGTCGATTTTTTCAGCAACGGCCTCGATTTAAATAGCATTGAAGCGGCCGAGAGTCCGGCGGATGAGTCTTGGCGCAACATTAATGCGATGGATGATTTGGTGGCGGCCATCGTCAAGACGCAAGATCGGCTGGTGGTGAGCGCGCTGCGCGGTAATGCTGGCGCGGGCGGCGCGTTTCTGGCCTTGGCGGCAGATGTTGTTTGGGCGCGGCAAGGGGTGGTGCTTAATCCGCATTACAAAAATATGGGCAATCTATATGGTTCCGAATATTGGACGTATCTGTTGCCGCGTCGAATCGGTGTTGAACGCGCCCAGGCCATGATGCAACGGCGCTTGCCATTAGCGACGGCAGAAGCGGTGCGAATCGGCTTTCTTGACGCCAGTTTTGCCGACGATGTCAGCGGTTTCGAGGCGGAAGTGGCGCGGCGGGCCACGGCGATTGCGCAAAGTGCCGCCTGGGCCGAGCAACTGGCCGCCAAGCAGCAGCGCCGCGCCGCCGATGAGGCCGTCAAACCGCTGGCCACTTACCGCGCTGAAGAACTCAAACTGATGCAGCGAAATTTCTATGGATTTGATCCTGGCTACCACGTTGCGCGCCACCATTTTGTGCAGAAAACACCGCATTCCTGGACGCCGCGTCATCTGGCGATTCATCGTGAAGTGGGTTGGCAAGTTACGCAACCGACTACGCAACCGAC
>CAYWXO010000037.1:2138-19072 GCA_964462255.1 uncultured Thiobacillus sp.
TACGCAACCGACTACGCAACCGACGGCTCAGCAAACCGACAATCCAACGATAGTGATCTCGCCTGAAAATAGGGATTGCGTCATCGCACGGCAGCCCAATAAATAATATGATTGTCGAATTTGGCATTCCCAGCCGGGGTGTCCTTACTTTATACGAGGCTTTTCATGCAGTCCGGACCGAGAGAAATCGTTACACCATTTCGTCAAATTCCCCTTGATGTTCCTGAGGGGATGAAACCGAATGAATTCTTTAATAGCACCGAAAATCTGAACGATCTGGTCAATAACAACGGCCTGTTGCAAAACCCGGAAGGCTTGTTGCTCTATCGCAAAGCGCTAGGCCACAGCAATGAATTCGATGCGTCGATCATTTACAACACGTCGCGCACGATTCTAGATCCGCTGGGGCGGCCGGTGCGGCGCACGCAAGTGCCGGAACAGGTGAAGAATGTGTGGAACCGGATGAACCAGGTCATCATTGAGTTCATGCTGGAGCGCTACCCTGATCCGGAAGAAACGCTGGTATTGGCGGGTGAGGCGAGTCTGGACGCCACGTGGCCGATGACTTCGCCCGGGGTGCCGAGTATTCGCATGCTGCATAACCATTTCATCGTATTCAATAAGGCGGAATTGCGTGCTGCGCCGATAGCCGATGCGAGTAACCCGAATCTGACCGATGGCGGCCAACATTCGTTGTTTCAGGCGTATATGCGTGATGTTTACTGGTCGTTTTTTGATGAGCTGGATTTGGAGATTTTGCGCCCTTGCCAAGAAGGGTCGTGCAAAATTGCCTTGACCGGCTACCCGCAAGGCCTGCCGAGCTGGGAAATCGTCGGCGGCAGTGATGCGTTGAAAGAGGTGCGATTCTGGAAAGAATACGACACCATTCTGAAAGGGTTTATCGACTTTTACCGCACCTTCTTTGGCCAGGTTTCCACGCGCAACGCGCCGTTGCCACGCGATATTTATTTCCCTGAGCTGGTGGAAAACAAGCTGCAATTCAATAACGATTTGCTGAAAACCGCGAAGATGGTGCGCGATCGCTGCATCAAGGACGCGAAATATGCCAATTCGATCCGCTGGCAGCCCGCCTTCAAACAACTGATTTATCGCAATGATGCCGGCAAATTGATCGTGACCATCAGCCAGAATTCGATTGGTAATGCGATTACCGAATTGCTTGGCGTGGTGGTCAGCCGGCGGCCCGATGCCGATGCGTATGGCAAAGCTGAACCCGCTTTGATTGAAAAATTGCTGGAAGTACGGCGTCGTTTGGTTGAGTCTGATCTGGGTTCTGGTATTGCGACGCCACATTGGGACGCGGCTATATAAATTTTTATGACAACACGGTTAAAATCCGCGCCCCCCAATCCAAGTCTTATCCAAGTCTTATTCAACTAAAGGAAGAATCATGAGTAAAGGGCAGATGCTACAAGACCCGTTCCTCAACGTGCTGCGTCAAGAGCAAGTTCAGGTTTCCGTTTACCTTGTCAATGGCATTAAATTGCAAGGTCAGATCGAAAGTTTCGATCAATACGTCGTATTGCTCAAAAACGCGGTCACCCAGATGGTTTACAAACACGCCATTTCCACCATCGTGCCATCGCGTCCGGTCATGGTGCAACATGCTGGCGGCGAATAACTGATGCTGTTCAATGTGTTGATGGTTTTTTATGTTTGAACGTCCCGAGCGGGGTGAATCTGTTGTTCTCGTCTCGCTCAATTTTGGCGATTCTGGCGAATTTGACTACGCAGAGAGTTTGAATGAACTGAATCTTCTGGCCAGCAGTGCCGGTTTGCGTGTTGCCGGCTTGGTGGAAGGCAAGCGTTCCAAGCCGGATGCGCGTTTATTCGCCGGTTCTGGCAAAGCGGAAGAAATTGGCGTGGTGGCGCGTGAGGCGGGTGCCTCTCTGGTTATTTTCAATCACGAACTTTCACCGGTGCAGGAGCGCAATTTAGAGCGGCTGTTGCAATGCCGCGTTTTGGATCGCACTGCGCTGATTCTCGATATTTTCGCGTTGCGCGCCCGCAGCAATGAAGGCAAGTTACAAGTTGAGCTAGCGCAATTACGCCATTATTCGACGCGATTAGTGCGCGGCTGGACGCATCTGGAACGGCAAAAAGGCGGTATTGGCATGCGCGGCGGTCCGGGCGAAAGCCAGTTGGAGTTGGACCGGCGCATGTTGTTGAACAAAATCAACACGATTGAGGGCAAGCTGGACAAATTGACGCGCAGCCGGGCCATCCAGCGGCGTGGGCGTCAGCGGGGCGGCGTACTTTCCGTCTCGCTGGTGGGCTACACCAATGCCGGCAAATCCACGCTGTTTAACACGTTGACGCGTGCCGATGCTTACGCGGCTGATCAACTTTTTGCCACCCTGGATACCACTTCGCGCAAGCTCTGGTTGCCAGAAGCGGGCCAGCAGGTGGTGCTTTCCGATACGGTTGGTTTTATTACGCGCCTGCCACACACGTTGGTCGCGGCTTTTGAAGCTACCTTGGAAGAAACCGCGCATGCCGATTTGTTGATCCACGTGGTGGATAGTGCGAGCCCCAATCGAGATCGACAGATGGAAGAGGTCGAAAAAGTATTAAAGGAGATCGGTGCGGAACACGTGCCGCAGATCCGTGTCATGAACAAGGTTGATCTTACCGATGCTGTGCCGCAAGTAGCTCGGGATGATTGTGGTAAGATCACCGCCGTTTGGCTTTCCGCCAAGACCGGTGATGGTGTGGCATTACTCCGAGAAGTTCTTGCGGATTTTGCCCGTGATCAGCGATATTCAACTCATCTATTGGCAACTCAGGATGTCGAACTTTCTCAAAATTATGTGGAAACCTATCAGAATGGCTTGGAATGACCCGCAATGGGGAAATCAGGGGGGGGGCGGTGGCGGCAACAAAAATGCCGGCGGTCCGCCTGATCTTGATGAACTCTGGAAAAATTTTAATCGTCGTCTGAACGAAATGTTCGGCAAGAAATCTGGCGGCAGTGGGGGGGATAGCCCGCCGCCTCGAATAGGCGGCGGCGCGCGAGGCGATTTTCGTCTGCCAGGCGGTGCCGGTTTATTGATTGGCATTGCTGTTTTGGTCTGGCTGGCATCGGGTTTTTACATTATTGATGCCGGTGAGCGAGGGGTGGTTTTGCGGTTTGGTAAGTTTTCCGAAGCGACCATGCCAGGCCCACGTTGGCATTTGCCCTATCCGGTTGAAACGGTTGAAGTGGTCAATGTTGAGCAGGTGCGTACCGTTGAAGTAGGGTATAGCAACAATGTGAAGTCGAAAGTCTTGACTGAAGCGTTGATGCTGACCGACGACGAAAACATTATTGATCTGCAATTTTCCGTCCAGTATTTATTGAAGAATCCGGAAGATTATTTATTCAATAACCGGCATCCTGACCAAGCGGTTAAGCATGCGGCGGAAACGGCCATGCGCGAAGTGGTCGGCAAAAGCAAGATGGACTATGTGCTTTACGAAGGTCGTGCCGATGTGGCTGCGCGGGTGACCAAGCTGATGCAGGATATTCTTGATCGTTACAAAACGGGTATTCAGATCAGCAAACTCAATATGCAAAATGCGCAACCGCCCGAGCAAGTGCAGGCCGCTTTTGATGATGCGGTGAAGGCTGGCCAGGATCGGGAGCGTTTCAAGAACGAAGGCCAATCTTATGCCAACGATGTGATTCCCAAGGCGCGTGGTGTGGCCTCTCGCTTGATGGAAGAAGCGCAAGGTTACAAGGAACGGGTGGTGGCGCAGTCGGAAGGTGAGGCTTCGCGCTTCAAACAGGTTTTGGTGGAATACACCAAAGCGCCACAAGTGACGCGTGAACGTTTATATCAGGACACGATGCAACAAGTGCTTTCCAATACCACCAAAGTGATGGTGGATGACAAACAGGGCGGCAATTTGCTCTATCTGCCGTTAGATAAACTCATGAATATGACTCAGACGGGTAGCCCAGGCCAAGCAAGCCCACAACAAATTGATTCGACAGCACAGCGGCAGGACAGCACAACGCCAGTGCGTAATGAAGATCTGTCCCGCTCGCGTGATGCTTTCCGTGGACGTGATCGGGAGGTTCGGCCATGAAAAACCCTGCCGTAATCGTCGTTGGCTTGGTTGCCACGCTGATCTTCTTGTCTTTGTCGCTTTATACCGTCGATCAACGTCAGGCGGCGCTGGTCTTCCAGTTGGGTGAAGTGGTTTCCATCAAGAAAGATCCGGGTCTTTATTTGAAGTTGCCATTTGTGCAGAACGTTCGGTTCTTTGAGACACGGATTTTGACCATGGATCCGGCTGAACCTGAACGTTTCATTACTTCCGAGAAGAAAAACGTGTTGGTTGATTATTACGTCAAGTGGCGTATTCAAGACGTTGAGAAGTTTTACGTTAGTTTTAGCGGCGATGAGCGGCGGGCGGAAAATCGTCTGGCGCAGACCGTGAATGACGGTATGCGCGCTGAGTTTGGTAAGCGCACGGTGCATGATGTCGTTTCCGGTCAACGTGATGAAGTCATGGAAAGCCTGCGTAAATCCGCTGATATTGATGCGCGTCGTTTCGGTGTTGAAGTGATGGATGTGCGCGTGAAGCGGGTTGATTTACCGTCTGAGGTGAGTGAATCGGTCTATCTGCGTATGGAGGCTGAACGTAAGCGGGTGGCGAATGAGTTGCGTTCGACCGGTTCGGCCGAGGCAGAAAAGATTCGCGCGGATGCCGACAAGCAACGCGAGGTTATCATCGCTGAAGCTTATCGTGATGCGCAACGCATCAAGGGTGAGGGCGACGGGCGTGCCTCTGCTATTTACAATCAGGCGTTTGGCCAGAACCCCGAGTTCTACGCCTTCTACCGCAGCATGGAAGCTTATAAACAGAGCTTTTCCAGCAAGAACGACGTGATGGTGTTGCAGCCGAATTCCGAGTTCTTCCGTTACATGAAGTCTCCACGTGGGGGGCGGTAAATGAGCGGTAACGTGGGAGGGGGTTGCGTTGCCGTTGCAGCCAATATCCGGGACGCACGCGCGTGAGTCTGGCGGATGTTTGGTTGCCAGCGCTTGCGCTGATGTTGGTGATGGAAGGCATGTTGCCCTTCCTGTCACCCAATGCCTGGCGTGAGGCCTTTACCCGTATGACCCAGTTGAGTGATGGCCAGTTGCGTTTTATGGGCCTTGTTTCCATGCTGGCCGGTTTGTTGATTTTGACTCTGACCTGAAAAGTTTTTCCATGCCTCCTGCCTGGCTACTCCCTGAGTATGTTGAAGACATCTTGCCGCCCTATGCGTGGCAAGCTGAAGTTTTGCGTCGTCGTTTACTCGATCTGTTTGATCGCTACGGTTACGACCTCGTTAATCCGCCGTTGGTGGAATATCTCGATTCCTTGCTGACCGGCGCGGCGCGTGATCTTGACCTGAAGACGTTTAAAGTGGTGGATGGATTGTCCGGCCGCATGATGGGTGTGCGCGCGGACATGACGCCGCAAGCCGCGCGTATCGATGCTCACCTTATTAACCATGACGGCGTAACCCGCTTGTGTTATGCCGGCTCTGCTTTGCGTACTAAACCGGCTGGTTTTCTTGCCAGTCGCGAGCCTTTGCAGTTGGGTGCCGAATTGTTTGGTTACGCCGGCATTGCAGCCGACCTGGAAATTCAGGAAATCTTGTTGGCGGCCTTGGAGATTGCGGCGGTGCCCCAGGCACGCCTGAGTTTGGGGCACGCCGGTTTATTTAGTGCATTGGCCAAGGGCGCGCAACTGGATGAAGCGCAAGCTGCGGCCATGTTTGCCGCCTTGCGCGGTAAAGATGTGCCGGAAGTGGCGGCACTGAGCGTCGGGCTTGCGCCACGTTGGCGCGATGCGTTCCGACAGTTGCCGAATTTATACGGCGGGTGTGCTGCGATAGAACAAGCGCGAGCGCTGCTGCCGGAGCAAGCGGATATTCGTCTTGCGCTTGATGAGCTGGCGGACTTATTGGCGGCAGGCAATGCGCGCGGCACGGTGAGTGTTGCGGTTGATCTGTCCGATTTACGCGGCGATGGTTATCACAACGGCGCTACTTTTGCCGCTTATGCGGGCGGTCAGGCGAGTGCAGTGGCGCTGGGCGGGCGCTACGATGGTGCCGGCGGTGTGTTTGGGCGTAGCCGTCCGGCAACCGGCTTTTCACTCGATTTACGGCAGATTCTCGATTGCCTGGCTGAGCCGGCTGGCCGCGGTGGCATTTTGGCCCCTTACCTGCGCGAGGCTGCTTTGCAAGCCAAAGTGACCGAATTGCGCCAAGCGGGCGAACGTGTCGTCATTGAATTGCCGGGCATGGCGGCCCATCGCCACGAAAGCGGCTGCGAGCGGATATTGGTGAAAGTGGGTCAGGACTGGATAGTCCAATAGAATTTTGTCAATCGGATCGGGTTACGTTGGAATTTTTTAAGGAATAGAGCATGAGTAAGAACGTCGTCGTAATCGGTACGCAGTGGGGTGATGAAGGCAAGGGCAAGATTGTCGATTGGCTGACTGATCGCGCCCAAGGCGTGGTGCGTTTTCAGGGCGGTCACAATGCCGGTCATACTTTGGTCATTGAAGGCAAGAAAACAGTTCTGCATTTGATTCCTTCGGGTATTTTACGGGAGGGTGTGCGCTGTTACATCGGTAATGGCGTCGTTGTTTCACCCGATGCTTTGATGGAAGAAGTTGAAATGCTGGAAAGAAACGGCATTGATGTGGCCAGCCGCATGACGATTTCAGAAGCCTGTCCCTTGATTCTGCCGCATCACATTGCACTGGATCAGGCACGGGAAGCCGCCAAGGGTGCTGGCAAGATCGGCACCACGGGCCGCGGCATTGGCCCCGCTTATGAAGACAAGATCGCGCGTCGTGCCATCCGGGTGCAAGATTTGCAGTATCGCGAACGGTTTGCCGCCAAGCTGGGCGAAGTGCTCGATTATCACAACTACGTACTCAAGCATTATTTCAAGTGGGATACCGTCGATTTCAATAAAACTTTAGATCAGGCCATGGCCTTGGCTGAGCGCATCAAGCCGATGATAGGCGATGTGCCGCGTCAGTTGTATGAAGCAAACAAGCGTGGTGAAAGCCTATTATTTGAAGGTGCGCAAGGCATGTTGCTGGATATTGATCACGGTACCTATCCGTTCGTGACTTCCAGCAATTGCACCGCCGGCGGTGCTTCTACCGGTAGTGGCATGGGCCCGAATAATATGCATTACATTTTGGGGATTACCAAGGCCTACACCACGCGTGTGGGCTCGGGCCCGTTCCCGACTGAGTTGTTCGATGAAGATGGTAAGTGGTTAGCGGAAAAAGGCCACGAATTTGGTGCTACGACCGGTCGTCCACGGCGTTGCTGTTGGTTTGATGCTGCGGCATTAAAGCGTTCAATTCAAATTAATGGCCACACCGGCATGTGTGTAACCAAGCTGGATGTGCTGGATGGCATGGATACCATCCGCATTTGTACCGGCTATAAGCTGGAAGGCGAAATCTGTGACATTCTGCCGGTGGGCTCAGAAATGCTTGCCGACTGTGAACCAATTTACGAAGAGCATCCAGGTTGGAAAGACACCACGGTTGGCGTTAAAACCTTCGAACAGCTGCCGATTAACGCGCAGACTTATCTGAAACGGATGGAAGAACTCTGCGGCGTTCCCGCGGATATTATCTCCACCGGGCCGGATCGGGCGGAGACCATCGTACGGCGGCATCCGTTCGAGTAAGTTGACGTTGGCCGCTTGGGTTGCTCCGTTTAAGGCTTGCTCTTCAGCCTTAAAGGAGGCGCAGAGGATGATGCCGAATTTCCTGCTCTTCGTTCTGATTTTTCTGACCGCCTGCTCGGAGGCGGTCAATAGCCCTTACTCGTCAGATCCGCCAGATTCCGTGGGTGCGACTAATGGGGTAGGCAGTCAATCGACGCTCTATTCTGCCTTTTCCGAGCGCCCCAAGCATCTTGATCCGGCCCGTTCGTATAGTGAAAACGAGTATATTTTTCTCGGTAATATCTACGAGCCCCCCCTGCAATATCATTACCTGAAACGGCCGTATCAACTGGAGCCGCAAACCGCCGCCGCCATGCCGACGGTGCGTTATTTTGATGCGCAAGGCCAAGTGTTACCGGCCGATGCGGCGGCGGAAAAAATCGCCGTCTCTGAATATGAGATTCGAATCAAGCCGGGGATTCGTTATCAGCCACATCCCTGTTTTGCTAAGGATGCGCAGGGTAAGCCGCGCTACCACCCGATTTCACCGCAAGAACTGGCTGCGATAGACCGTTTTGAAGATTTCAGCGACACCGCTACCCGCGAATTGACCGCGGCCGATTACGTTTATCAGATTCGTCGTTTGGCGCATCCGCGCGTGCAATCGCCGATTTTAGGTTTAATGGCGGATAGCATCATTGGCTTGAAGGCGTTGGCGCAGGCGTTGGATGCGGCGGTGAAGCTACAGCCGAAAGACACTTACCTTGATATTGGTAAATATGACTTCCCCGGTGCTTATGTGGTGGATAAAACCACGTATCGAATACGTATTAAAGGCAAATATCCGCAATTTGTCTATTGGCTTGGCATGCCATTTTTTGCGCCTGTGCCGGAAGAAGCCGAACGTTTTTATCGTCAGCCGGGTATGGCAGAACGCAATTTCACCTTAGATTGGCAGCCGGTTGGCACGGGCGCATTTTATTTGGCGGAGAACGAGCCGAATCGCTTGATGCGGTTGCAGCGTAACCCTTTTTATCGCGATGATTTTTATCCGTCGGAGGGGGAGGCTGGCGATGCAGCGGCCGGTTTACTGCTTGATGCCGGCAAGCGTTTGCCGCTGGTTGATAGCGTCGTTTTCTCGCTGGAAAAAGAGGATGTGCCGTATTGGAATAAATTCTTACAGGGCTATTACGATGCTTCCGGTGTTAGTTCTGATAGTTTCGACCAGGCGATTCGCATGGATGCTGAGGGTGAGCCTGATTTAACGCCGGAGATGCGTCAGCGCGATATTTTGCTGGCTACTGCCGCCCGGCCGACACTGAGTTATATGGGCTTCAATATGCTGGACCCGGTAGTGGGCGGCTTATCGGAACGGGCACGCAAACTCCGGCAGGCTTTGTCGATTGCTATTGATTATGACGAATTTATTTCTATCTTTTTGAATGGGCGCGGCTTGCCGGGACAAGGGCCTATACCACCGGGGATTTTTGGTCATCGTACTGGTGAGCCAGGGATAAATTCGGTGGTGTTTCAGTGGCAAGAGGGTAAGGCAAAACGGCGTGAATTAGGCGAGGCGCGTCGCTTGCTAGCCGAAGCGGGTTATCCCAATGGGCGCGATACGCAAAGTGGGCAGCCGTTGACACTGTATTTCGATACGGCAGCCAGCGGCCCGGAAGCGAAATCGCGGATGGATTGGTTTCGCAAACAGTTTGCCAAGCTGGACATTCAATTAGTCATCCGTGCGACGGACTACAATCGTTTTCAAGACAAAATGGCTAAGGGAAGTGCGCAGATTTTTGAGTGGGGCTGGAACGCTGATTACCCTGATCCGGAAAACTTTTTGTTCTTGTTGTATGGGCCAAATAAAAAGGTGGGCATCGGTGGTGAAAACGCGGCGAACTATCAGAATGCCGAATTTGACCGCTTGTTTGTGCGCATGAAAGATATGGACAACGGCCCGGAACGGCAAGCGGTGATTGATCAGATGGTCAAACTGACGCGCGAAGATGCGCCTTGGATTTTTGCCTATCACCCGAAGAGTTTTGGCTTGCGTCATGGTTGGGTGTTGAATGTGAAGCCAAATTTGATGGCGCATAACCTGCTCAAATATCGTCGCATCGACGTCGTTGCCCGCACGGCTTATCAGGCTAAGTGGAATCGACCGGTTTGGTGGCCTGTCGCGGTGACGCTGCTTGTGCTGGCCGCTGCGATTTGGCCGGCGGTGCGGGGCTATCGGCGGCGGTTGCATAGCAGAGTGCTTGCATAGCCGGGCGATTAAGTCAGCTGTTTCGTTAGAATCTTCCCAAACTTACCTTTTTGAGTCGAATTTTATGTCGCACAAGAAAAAAGCAACCCCGCTTAAAACTACCTCGGCTAATGCACCGACATCTAAACTCGTTGATCCTGCTGCCCTTGCTGTCAATGCAGAAGCGGAATTACGGAAGAAAAATTATAAAGAAGCCTCTGATCTTTACAAAGCATTGCTCAAACTTGAGTGGCGGCCGGAATGGCTGGAAAGTTTGGCAGAGTGTTATGCCGGCCGCGCCTGTCACTTGGCGGAAAAGGGCATGTTCAAGGAAGCGTTGGTGATATGGCGCAACCGTGAAAAATTGTGTGGTAAGACGCTGCTTGAGGGGCCGTACTTGAATTGGCTGGTTAAAGCCGATGAGCAGAAAGAACTAGGTCAATTACTGGTGGACGCTTCGCTAGCGGCGAGCGAGCGCAGTGAATTGGAATATCAAGTGGCCGCGCAGTTTCTGTTTGGGGGGGATGCCGGTCAGAAAGGTGGCGCGCAAGAAATCAATTTACCCGCTGATAGTCTGCTTTTGCGGCATAGACCGGCTGCGCTGGCAGCTTGGCAGGCATTGCAAGCGGGGGATTTTGTCGCCTTGAATACGTGTTTGCAAGCCATTCCATTTCGTTCGCCCTATCGTGATTTGAAACCTTTGCTTAAGGCGATGGCGCTGGTTATCACCGATCCGGTTGCTGCAGATGCCGCCATTTCACGTTTGCCGGTTGGCGGCGCGTTTGAACGCTTGGCGGCCTGTGTGCGGATTGCGCGCTTGCCGGATGTCGCTTGGCTGAGTGCTTTGGCGGAGCTTGAGGCGGACAGCCAACACGTGGTACTGGATTTAAAAGGCTGCCCGGATTCCTTACGTCCTTTGCTGTTGGAGCTGGCCAAAATGCAGGCTGAGCCCGCTCGCCCCAAGGCTTTTTTCGATTGGCTGTTGCGTCACCGACAGATGTTGCCTGAGGGGATGAGTGAGCAATTTTGTCGGCGTTTACTCCCTCATGTTTTATCCTCTCACCGCGGGAAATTTGCTGAGGTATTTGGTGAATTGAATCAGCAGGATCTTTACCGATTGGCTGCGCTTGCTAAAGAGGTGGGCAACGGATTTTTGTCCGCGCGCGAAGGATGGACATATTATGCTGAATTGCTCGGCGAAGATGAGGCGACGCATCGGCAGGCCGCTTTGGTTTGGCGGCGCATAGCCGAGTTCGACGGCAAGCTCGTGGTGAGTACCGGAGATATGCGCCCTGATGCTTTTGAAGCATTGGAGTGCAGCGTTAAATTTGATCCGACAGAGCAAGACATGGTGTTGCGGCTGATCAGCGAGCTGCGCTTGCGCAATGACTTAAAACGGGCACGCGTTTATCTTGAGCCTGCCATGACGCGTTTCCCGCAAAATCCAGAAGTCTTGCTTGAGGCAATGCAAGTGGCACTGGCCGGCCAAGCCTTTAAGAAAGCGATAGGATTCGCTAAGCGGGTGCTTGAGCTTGATCCCATTAACCCGAAGGTGAAGCAATTAGTCATACATGCTTATTTGTCACATGCACGCAAATTGATCAAGGCTGGCAGTATGGCTGGTGCTATTAAGGAATTGGATGCTGCCAGTGCTTGGGTGCGTGGAAACAATGAAGGCGATGATGGTGCCACAATCAACTTGTTGCGCGCTTTTGCCAGCAGCAAGGGAACCCCGTTGGCTGAGGCGGATATCGACGCCATCCTGAGCCCCTTTGGTGTGTTTTTGGTACGTGCTTTTCGATTGCTGCTGGAAGAGGTGCGCATTGGCTTGGCGAGAGAGCCATTGCTAAGATGGACCGGAATGAATTTAACTGCAACACCGTCTGCTACAGAAGTTATCGCCTTAGTACATGCGCTGAGCATTGTGCGCGAGGTAGATAAGACTTTGCAAGAAAAAACACTCAGTATAGTGCTGGCAAAGTTACGCCCTCTCCTTAAACGTGCAGCTAAGTTGCGCTATACCCTGGCCGATTTACAGCTCGTCTGCGAGGCATGGTTGCGATATAAAGATTTTGAATTGTTAGAAGTTTATGCGAAGAATGCACTGAAAATCGCGTCAAATGAGCCAATATTTGTTTATTTTAAAACTTATGCTAAATGTGAAAATTCAGTTACTAAACAATTGTTAAATAAAGATAGGCATGAGCTGGAACAGGCGTGTGCGGCGGCTCAATCGAAAGGGGATAAACGTACTTATCAGCGGATAAATGATTTACGGGAGAGATTTTATACCCCGTTTGATTTTATGGATGGTGATGAGTATGAGGATGGGTATGAGGGTGGGTACGGGGGTGGGTACGGGGGTGGGTATGAATCCGATGATGATGCGCTGTTTCCGGCGGGGTCTGCCGCGATGTTAGAGTCATTGTTGGAGATGACAGGGGTGCAGAGTTTTTTCGCAGCAATGCGCTCGATTATGGGCAAAAAGGCTTTTAATCAGTTAAGAAAAGAGATTGGCGGTGACGATAAGACCTTTGCGCACGCTTTAATTAAATTGATGACGCAGAATGAGCTGGGTGGAAATGTCATACCACCGTTCAAGTTTTAAGTATTATTTCTTTAATGGATGATGAATAAAAATGATGGATCCATTTCGCTTGCTCGGCGTTTCCCCTGCATCAGATGACGAAACAATTCGCTTGGCATATTTAGCGGCTGTGCGGGCTTGTCCGCCTGAACGCGACCGGCAACGTTTTGAGCAGGTGCGTATTGCTTACGAGTCCATTGCTACGCCGCGTGCTCGCATGAGTTTGGCGCTGTTTGATACGCGTGCGCCGACACCGGAAGATTTAGTGGCCGAGTTGCTTGCCACATTTCAGCCAAAAATGCCTACCGATCAGCGGTTACGCAGTGCGTTACTGAATAAACAGGGAGGTAAATAAGGATGGGGCCAACGGATAAAGACCGTTTAATTGAGGAGTTTCGTAGCTATCTCGATCAGACTTTCCCTGATGATGAATTAGCGGAGGATGAGGATTTCTGGGGGGATGCCGAGGGGGACACCAATGCGGACACCGAGGTCGCTAAACCTGAGGTTGACTTGTTTACCTTGCTGTCTGAAATGGCCATGCTGAAAAATGAAATTCGTTTGGAGTCGCGTCAGTTCAAAGCCATGTTGGAAGAAATGCGTAAATTTGGCGATGTGCTAAGTGAGCAGAACGAACGACTCAATCGGGATCTGGAGCGGAGTCGTGAACAGGTTACTTTAGGAAAGCGGCAAGCGGAACGGGGGCTATTGTTAGGTTTGCTTGACTTACGAGATCGCCTACAAGCGGGGGTCGATGCGAGTCTGGGGCGGACATCTTCGTTTTGGGCGCGTTTAGCTGCGGCTGAAGTTCGTTTTGCCGACAGCATGGCGCAAGGTCAAGCGCTTACCTTGCAGCGGATCGATCAATTGTTAAGCGAGTATCAAGTACGCCCACTTGAAGCTATCGGCCTGCAGTTAGATCCGCATTTGATGCGTGCGGTGGGGGTGGAAAATCTAGTTGATAAGCCAGATGGACAGGTGTTGCGTGAGGCGCGACGCGGTTTTTATCATCACGGCGAGCTTTTGCGTGCCGCTGAAGTCATTGTTAATAAAAGGATGCTGTAATTATGAGTGAAATTATTGTTGGCATTGATTTGGGGACGACCAACTCTGAAGTTGCCGTGGTTCGCGATGGTCGGGTGGAAGTGATTTCCGTGTCTGATGGTGTGCGTATTTTGCCATCCATGGTTGGGTTGGCTGATGATGGTTCTTTACTGGTGGGCATGGCCGCGCGGAATCAATACCTGTTGCGTCCAGAAAATACCATACGCTCAATCAAGCGGCGTATGGGTGAGGCCATGCAAGTAAAATTGGGGGATAAGGACTATAAGCCGCAAGAAATCTCCGCCATGATTCTGCGCCGCCTTAAGCAAGTTGCCGAGGCACATCTAGGGCAAACGGTCGGCAAGGCCGTCATTACCGTGCCGGCTTTTTTCTCTGATGCACAGCGGCAGGCGACGCGTGAAGCCGGTGAAATTGCTGGCCTGGAAGTCGTACGTGTTATTAATGAACCCACTGCCGCCGCCCTGGCCTATGAAACAGGGCATCAAGGCGCGCGTAAGGTCTTGGTGTATGACTTAGGGGGGGGCACGTTTGATGTCTCCGTGGTCAACCTGGAAGGTGATGTCGTTGAGGTGCTGGCTAGCCACGGTAACAATCATCTGGGCGGCGATGATTTTGACCAACGCATAGTCGATTTTGCCTTGGATTTTCTTAAAACGGATAAAGGGGCTGAAGCTGCTGAAGCCGTTCGTCAGTCGCCCATCGCCATGGCGCGTTTGCAACGTGCGGCAGAAACGACAAAAATTGCGCTCTCTGATCGCCCTTACGCCATGATCGCGGAGGAATATTTACTTCAGTATCAGGGTGAACCGCTGCATTTATCAGTGGAGCTTTCGCGCCATCAATATGAAGAGATGATTGAGCCTTTCATTGCAGAAACACTGAACGCAACGCACATTGCCCTCTCTGGGGCGCATTTAACCGTTTCTGATATTGATGAAGTTTTGCTGGTGGGCGGGGCTACGCGCACCCCATTGGTTTCGACTCGTTTAGAAGCCGCGTTAGGCATGATGCCACGCGGGGAATTAGATCCAGATTTATGCGTAGCCATGGGGGCTGCGGTGCAAGCGGGTTTAATTAATGGTGAGCAGACTTCGCGCGTGCTCGTTGATGTCACGCCTTACACTTTTGGCACGTCTGCATTAGGTATGATGAATGGGGAGGAATATGGCTACTGCTTCGTTCCTCTGATTCGGAAGAACACGCCCATTCCGGTGTCAAAAAGTGAGGTTTTTTACACCGTATATGATGGGCAGAAATCCGTTGATATTGGGGTTTATCAAGGAGAGGATCCTGATGCCTTGAATAATATCGAAATCGGTAAATTTATGTTTGAAGGCTTGCGTGATAATACCCCCGCCGGTAATCCGATGGTGACCACCTTTGCCTTGGATCTGGATGGAATTTTGCATGTCACGACACGTGAAAAGGAAACAGGGTTGGAATGTTCCATCACTATTTCTAATGCGTTGGCACGCATGGAAAATGATCAGCTAGAGACGGCGCGTGAGCGGGTGCGTGCCCTGTTTGGTGAACAGGCTTCCGCTGGTGTGGGAGGGGAGGGGGCAGGGGAAGATAATGGCGACGCAGGGCTTCGCCGGCTCAAGGTTGAAGCGCTGGCCTTGGTAGAACAAGCCGGCCGTTTGTTGCAAACCGCCGGGCAGGAAGACAGCGAAGACTTGGTCAATGGCATTGAAGCCGTGCGAGACGCGCTTACGCAAGATGATGAGGTCGTGTTGCGCATGACCATGGGCAGCCTCGCCGATCTAATCTATTACCTGGAAGGATAAAAATGCAGCGTTGCCCGGCTTGTCGTGGTCGATTAAATGAAAGCGGGCTTTGTGCTCGTTGTGGCTGCGATTTCGATTTGGCCTTGCGCGCTGAGCGGCAAGCTGATTACCTCATTCGTACGGCCGTGCAAGATTGGGCGGCCGGTAACGCTGCGCAGGCTGCGGCGTGTCTCGATGAATCACTGCGATTAAAGCGCAGCGCTATGGCGGCGGCCTTAGCGCTGATGTTGCAGACGCCGGCATGAGCGTTTCATGCCTTGGCGTTGCGCGAAACTGGTGTTGGTGTATCACCGTAGTTTCTTTCTAATGGGCACCGCGCGATACCGACTGTCGGAATCAGTGTCTTCACAATTGCGGGTATAGCGTCCCCACAATGTTTTCGACGAGAGGGAAAGGTCATGTTGATCCATGCCATCAAGCTGAATAGTTTTCTGAGCTTCGGCGAGACCTCTGCAGCGATTCTGCTGCAATCATTGAATGTCATCATTGGCCCCAACGGCTCAGGCAAATCGAATTTGCTGGAATCCATTGAACTTCTTCGCAGCACGCCCGAGCAATTACTCAAGCCTATTCGTGAAGGTGGGGGGTACGCGATTGGCTCCGGAAAGGTGCTTCAGGGATGCCCAGCATACTCAGCCGTATTTTTACTCCCCCTTTAATAATGGTCGTCCGGCGTTGAATTGCGTTGGGTTTGCAGCGCGGTTAACGTGCCCGGTCCCTTTGGTTTTATACAGATAAAACGCCATATATGCGTTGCTAAGCTATTTTGAACGCCATAAAATGCGACTTAAATGAAATTTCTATCCCCGCCACCACTGCCTGTTGTTCGCAGCCTGACCCGACTTGGTCAGGCGATTTCGCTTGCGCGTCGGCGCAGGCACCTGACACAGGAAGACCTTGCGGAACGGATTGGCGCGTCTGCTCATACCGTGCAGCGGATGGAAGCAGGCCACTCGGGCACTGCTATGGTTCATCTCGCAAGGGCTTTGCAGGTGTTCGGAGAGCTGGACCAACTCAATCAATTGCTCGACACGCCTCAAGACACTATTGGCCTGACCCTGATGGATGAAAGCTTGCCCCAGCGCGTGCGCAAATCCCGCAAGACACCTGAATCAGGCGCGTTTTGATGGCCACAAAACCTGCTGCCAAACTCGTCTACAGGCAAGCCCCCACTCGCACCCAGATGGATGTTTATCTGGGCAAGGCGGGAAAACCACTGGGGCGGCTCATCTTCGTCAAGGACGGCCAACGGGAGTTTTCTCAATTCGCCTACAGCGACGCTTGGCTGGCAGATGCCCAGTTCTTTGATGTCTCGCCCGACCTCAACCGCCAAAGCGGCTTCAGGGCAAAGCAACATCCCTAGGCGGCATGCGCCCCAAATGCACCATTCTGGATTCAGATGGCGCTTTGTCGCTGGGCAAGTTTCCCAGTGTGAACGATGAGCGCTCTGTCACGCGCGGCGAGGTACTAGCACTGCGACTAGCTCAGTTGGCAAGGATTGACAGCGCGCAAGCGCGGATCGTGATGGTTCGGGACCAAGCGGTTGCCAT
>CAYWXO010000038.1:0-7787 GCA_964462255.1 uncultured Thiobacillus sp.
CGTGGACCAAAGGATTATGAGTCCTCTGCTCTAACCAACTGAGCTACAGGCCCGACAAAGCAAGTTGCCTTGCCTTGAAGTTGAACATTTTAATCTAAAAAGCTGCGCAAACGTTCAGAACGTGAGGGGTGACGCAGTTTTCTCAGTGCTTTTGCTTCAATTTGACGGATACGTTCACGCGTGACATCGAATTGTTTGCCCACTTCTTCGAGCGTGTGGTCGGTATTCATTTCGATGCCGAAGCGCATACGCAGCACTTTCGCTTCACGCGGTGTCAGGCTATCCAAAATTTCCTGCGTGACGAATTGAAGGCTGCTGTACATGGCAGCTTCTGCCGGGGCGAGCGTGGCAGAGTCTTCAATAAAGTCGCCGAGGTGCGAGTCATCATCATCACCGATAGGCGTTTCCATTGAGATAGGCTCTTTGGAAATTTTCATGATTTTGCGCACCTTATCCTCGGGCATCTCCATTTTTTCAGCCAAGGTCGCCGGATCAGGTTCCAAGCCGGTTTCTTGCAGAATTTGACGAGAAATGCGGTTCATCTTATTGATCGTTTCGATCATGTGAACCGGAATGCGGATAGTCCGCGCCTGATCGGCAATCGAGCGGGTAATGGCCTGCCGTATCCACCAAGTGGCATAGGTGGAAAATTTATAGCCGCGGCGATATTCAAACTTATCCACCGCTTTCATCAAGCCGATGTTGCCTTCCTGAATCAAATCAAGGAATTGCAGGCCGCGATTGGTGTATTTTTTAGCAATGGAAATCACCAAACGAAGATTCGCCTCAATCATTTCGCGTTTGGCGCGGCGTGCTTTAGCCTCACCGGTGGACATCTTTTTGTTGATGTCTTTCAGTTCCTTAACCGGAATGCCAGCACGTTGTTGCAATCCACGCAGCTTGCTTTGCCGCTCAAGAATGTTGTACTGATAACGCGACAGTTGTTCCTGATAAGCCGACTTGTTACTCAATTCCTGTGCAAGCCAGGCATCATTTCCCTCTAATCCCGGGAAACTTTTAATGAAATAGGCGCGCGGCATACCGCTTTTGGTCACCGCCATATCCATGATGGCGCGTTCGTGCGTGCGTACTTCCTCAACAATATTACGTACGGTTTCACACAGGTTATCAACCTGACGGGCACTAAAGCGCATGCCCATCAGTAAATTGGATAACTCATTTTGCAGTTTTTGATATTGCGGGCTGACGAATCCATATTTATTCAACGCGGGCCGCATTTTGTCGTTGATTTTACGGATCTCGGCAAAGCGTTCGAGCGCGTCGGTGCGCAACTGAGCCAAATTGGCGGCGTTGATGGCTGCACCGCCATCGTCATCCTCATCCTCTACATCAATATCATGCTCATCGGCTTCATCGGCCGCTGCTGCAGCGGCCGCCGCCGCCGCCGTGGCTTCCATGATGACATCCTCACCCGAGCTATCCATCAAGCCATCAACCAAGTCGTCGATCTTGATTTCGTCTTTTTCAACCTTATCAACCAGGTCGAGAATATGAGTGATAGTGAGTGGGCAAGCGGAAATCGCCAGCACCATATGCTTGAGGCCGTCCTCAATCCGTTTGGCGATTTCAATCTCGCCTTCGCGCGTCAGCAGGTCTTTCGTGCCCATTTCGCGCATATACATGCGCACGGGGTCGGTAGTGCGGCCAAATTCGGCATCCACATTGGACAGTGCGGCTTCAGCGGCTTCGACGGCATCTTCGTCTGCGACAGGTGCCGGATTTTCCGACATCAACAAATCTTCGGCGGCGGGGGCTTGGTCAAATACCTGAATGCCCATGTCGTTAATCATGCTGATGACGCTTTCGATCTGTTCCGCGTCGAGCATTTCGTCCGGCAGGTGATCATTCACTTCAGCGTAAGTCAGATACCCTCGCTCTTTGCCGAGCATGATCAGATTTTTCAGGCGGGTGCGTCGCGCTTCTACATCAATCTTGTTGTCTTGTTGACTGAAGGCTTGCGCAAGCAGGGCAGCCTTGTTGGCAGCGTCTTTCTTTTTTGAAGCGCGCTTGGGCGCTTCCACCACCGCCGGGATGACTTCTTCGGGGGCGGCTTGTTTAAGAGTTTTGGTCGCCATCGCCAGGCTATCTCCAGTGAAAAACTGCGAAAAAACGCAATATTGTACGCCAAAATGGGATTATTTTTTCAGATTGCAAGAGCCCGCTGCGCCAGGTTTTCATGCGCCCGGCTTCCGCGCGGTGAGCGAAGCTAGCAAATGCGCTTTTTCCAGATCAGACAATTCGCTCGGCTTGCGTCCGGAAAACGCCTTCACGGCAATGCGATTAGCTTGCGCGTTAACGGTGGCCAACGCGCCTTGAAAATCAGCTTCAATATCGTAGCCTTCCTCCCGTTGCATCAGCTCGGCGGCGACCTCGGTAAGCAAAGTGTGCGCCGGCCGGCCACGAAAATGCTCAACGATATCGCGCACCGCCATTTCTGGATGTTCGCGCAGCAAGCTGATAACACTGCAAACGGCGGCGGCTTCTGTCGTGGTGTGTTCAGGCAAATCGGTCAGGTTGCTGGCACGTTTGGAGTCGTGCAACAAGGCTCGCAAAATAATGCGCCACGAAGAAGGCTGCACTGCACTGCGCCCTTGCGACGAATTAGCGGCTCTGCCGGTTTGATAAGGCCTAGCCGCCATGCGCCCCCCCGGGCGAAATCCTGAATTTCCCCATGCGCCCGACGATTTAGCGGGCGCATTGAAACCGGTCAAACTATCGAGTCGTTGCTGCAAAGCCCTACTGAGCAACGGTGCCTGCGTGAGCTTAGCGATGTAGGGTTGCGCTAGGGTGGCCAGACGAACTTTGCCTTCTTCAGAAGCGAGGTCGGTTTGGCTGCTTAATTCATGGAACAGAAAATCGGACAAAGGCATGGCGAGTTCGCAATGCTTTTTGAAGGCAGCGGCACCGTGTGTGCGCACGAAACTATCCGGGTCTTCGCCATCCGGCAAAAATAAAAAACTGAGCATTTTGCCGTCACGCGCTTGCGGCAGACTATTTTCCAGGGCACGCCAAGCGGCTTTGCGCCCGGCGTTATCGCCATCGAAAGCGAACACCACTTCATTTGCCAAGCGTAGCAATCGCGCGGCTTGGTCGGCGGTAATGGCGGTGCCGAGGGTGGCGACCGCGTTATCAATGCCATATTGATCAAGCATGACCACATCCATATAGCCTTCAACCACCAGCACGCGGTCTTCGCCCTGAATCGCACGGCGATGTTCAAATAAGCCGTAAAGCTCACGGCCCTTGTGAAACAGTGGTGTTTCCGGTGAATTGAGGT
The DNA here is from genome assembly GCA_964462255.1 of uncultured Thiobacillus sp. Classification (GTDB taxonomy): domain Bacteria; phylum Pseudomonadota; class Gammaproteobacteria; order Burkholderiales; family Thiobacillaceae; genus PFJX01. The sequence continues at coordinate 3,299 of CAYWXO010000038.1, forward strand.
ATTTAGGCTCGCCCTTATGCATGATGCGGCCGCCTAAGGCGATGGTCTGCCCACGTTCGTTGCGAATCGGGAACATGATGCGGTCACGAAACCGGTCGTATCGCTTATCTTCATGGCTGATGACCAAGCCGGCTTCCACCAATAACCCATCCTGATAATCGGCAAAAGCATGCGCAAGCGGCTGCCATTCATCGTTGGCGACGCCGAGCGCAAAACGAGCGGCGGTTTCACCGGTGAGGCCACGTTGCTTCAGATAGGCGATCGCCTGTTCATGCGTTTTTAGCGATTGGCGGTAATGACGCACCGCGACATCCATACATTCATATAACTTATCGCGCCGACTTTCTTCTTCGGGCGCAATGCGTTTACCGTCATCGGGCACTTGCAGGCCCGCTTGCCCAGCCAATTCCTTGATCGCTTCAATGAAACTGTAGCCGGCATGCTCCATCAAGAAGCTGATTGCGGTGCCATGCGCACCACAACCAAAGCAGTGATAGAACTGCTTAGTCGGGCTGACCGAAAAGGAGGGGCTTTTTTCGTTATGAAAAGGGCAGCGCGCCTGGTAGTTGGCACCGGCCTTTTTCAGCGGCACATAGCGCTCAACCACGGCAACGACATCGGTGCGGTCGAGCACTTGCTGGATAAAGTCCTGAGGAATCATGGCGACTTCAAGTCCAGATGACAAAATCGCCCGTTGCTAACATTCAAGCCAGCGCAGCCTTAACCTGAGTGGATACGGCTGCCATGTCGGCACGTCCGGCCAGTTTAGGCTTTAACCAGGCAATGACTTTGCCCATGTCGCGTGCTGAAGCCGCTCCGGTTTCGCTGATTGCCTGTTTAATCAGGGCGGCCACTTCTTCAGCAGCCAAGGCTTGCGGCATATAGGCACTTAGAATGCCGATTTCGTAATTCTCTTGATCAGCCAAATCAATACGTCCAGCCGCCTGATATTGCGAGGCGGAGTCTTTGCGCTGTTTCAACAGCTTTTCGACGATGGCAATCACGGCCGTATCATCCAGCTCGATGCGTTCATCGACTTCTTTTTGCTTGATCGCCGCGAGTAAAAGTCGCACTGCACCTAGCCGCGCACTATCTTTTGCACGCATGGCGGTTTTCATGTCTTCGCTGATTTGTAACTTGAGCGTCATGAAGAATCCTGTCAGGAAAAAACAAGGGAGGGAGAAAAACAGAGATACAAAGGCAATAACAATACAACGGCAATACAAAACGCCGGCACAAAACAAAAAGGCCTGATAAATCAGGCCCGTTCACACGTCAGATTAATCCGATCAATACATCTTGGGCGGGAGAGTCTGGCTGCGCAAACGTTTTTGTTGACGTTTTACCGCGGCTGCGGCTTTACGTTTACGTTCCATGGTGGGCTTTTCATAAAACTCACGCGCACGCAAGTCAGTCAAAAGACCAATTTTTTCAATAGTGCGCTTGAATCTGCGCATTGCAACTTCAAAAGGCTCGTTTTCTTTAACGCGAACGCTGGGCATGTATCGTTCCTGGCTACTTACTTGGTTAATCGGTTGGAGGAATAAAAATGGGTGGCGGATTATATCCCGCTGCGCAGCGTGCTTTCAATAAGAATTACAATCCTCGGCTTGTTTTTATCACGTTCAAACCACGCATCGAGTCTGCCATGAAAATTTTGGGTGTCGAATCTTCCTGCGATGAAACTGGCCTGGCTGTTTACGACACGCAAGCCGGCCTGCTAGCGCATGCCATTCATAGCCAAGTCGCCATGCATGCGGATTATGGCGGCGTGGTGCCGGAATTGGCCTCGCGTGACCATATTCGCCGGGTCATTCCCTTGACGCGGGGCGTCATGCAACAGGCAGGGCTAGCGTTATCCGATCTGGATGCCATCGCCTATACACAAGGGCCCGGCCTGGCGGGTGCCTTATTGGTGGGGGCCAGCTTTGCCAATGCGCTGGCGGCAGCATTAGCGATTCCGTCCATCGGCGTGCATCACCTGGAAGGACATTTACTGTCTCCTTTGCTGGCCACGCCGCGCCCTGCATTTCCGTTTGTGGCTTTGCTGGTTTCGGGTGGGCATACGCAATTGATGCGGGTTGATGGCGTTGGGCATTATCAGCTTCTGGGCGAAACCCTGGATGATGCCGCGGGCGAGGCGTTTGATAAGACAGCACAGTTGCTCGGGCTGGGCTATCCCGGCGGCCCGGCGCTGTCTCAATTGGCGGACACTGGCCAAGCCACTCGTTTCAAACTGCCGCGCCCGATGTTGAATTCAGGTGACCTTGATTTCAGCTTCTCCGGCTTGAAAACGGCGGTGCTCATGCTGAGCAAAAAAGAGGCGGTCAGTGCGCGCGCCGATATTGCGGCCGCATTTCAAGTCGCCGTGGTGGAGGTGTTAGCGGCCAAATGTAAAGCGGCATTGAAGCAAACGCGCTTGCAGCGGTTGGTGGTAGCCGGCGGTGTTGGCGCGAATCGCGCTTTGCGCCAACGACTGAATGCGGAAGCCGCGCAACATCATTTTGAAGTGTTCTACCCGCCGCTGGAATTGTGTACCGATAACGGTGCCATGATTGCCTTTGCCGGCGCGCTACGCTTGCAGGAAAAGGGTGCTCAGGAAAAAACAGCCCCGGAAAAAACACCGCCTGCCGCCGATGGCCGCTTCAGCGTGCGGCCACGCTGGGCGCTTAGTGAATTAACCGCTTAGTGAGTTAATGGCTCCAACGACATTGGGTTGATATTCAAGATCGGCTGCCGAATCAACTCCAAGGCTTCACGCGGAAAAATCAGCGCCAGCGAAGTCAGCATCAGAATGGCCAAAATCAACAAGGTAGAAAAGATGCTGGCCGGACGGAGCCAGCCCCAATAGCGTGCGGCCAGAAACACCATATCCTTGCGATGTTCAGCCATGCGCAACCAGCCACGCAGTAGGCTGACCAGCAGCCAGACGGTATAACCGCCGGCCATGGAAGCCAGCGTGACACGAAAAACTGTCAGCAGATCCCACTCGCGTATGCCTTTGTAAAACAGCGAAACAGCGCCAACCCCCAACGCTGCGCCAGTCGCCAGCACAATATTGATAATCAGGCGACGCCGTTCCAACGCCAAATCTTTTTGCCGTTTGATGAAAAAATCATCAATTTCCGCCTTGAAGTATTCGGTTTTTTCTTCGACCAGTTGCGTGATTTCCCGCCGCATCATGGCGATGCGTTCATCCAACACCACCGACAGTTTATCGCTGGCGTAATCGACCAATTCGCGCACATCGTCCTTGGTAAATTGACGTTGACTGTGAATTTCGAGAGAAATCTTATCCAACTTATCGTCGATGGCCTTGCTGGCACCGGCCACCACTTCGCGCATCTCGTCACCGGCCTGAATCACGCCAATGCGCACCACTTCCCCCAGTTTTTCGCCGGCCTTTTCAATCGCCGTTTCGGAAGCGGCGGAAAGGCTGCCGCGGGCGTAATCAATGGTTTTTTCAAACATTTTGTGGCCCTTTTTAACTTGTTTCAAAGAGGGATGCCACCTCAGCGCTTCTTGAACGCAGACTCTTCACCCGAAAGCAGTTTGCGAATGTTGCTGTGATGTCGCGCCAATACCAGTGTAGAAAGCAGCGCCAGTATGCCCACCAAAAAAGGCTGCTCCGGATGCTGGCTAAGCAGGAAGTAACCGAAAAAGGGAGCCAGCGCAGCAGCCACCAAGGCAGACAAGGAAGACACACGCGTAATGGCGAAGACGATGGCCCAGGTCAACACGGTGAAACCGCCGAGCCGTAAATCCAGCGCCAGCAAGACCCCTAGCGCAGTCGCCACGCCCTTGCCGCCTTTAAAGCCGAAAAAAATCGGATACAAATGGCCGAGAAAAGCGGCAAGGGCGGCCAAATAAGGCAGATACACCGGCAAACCATAAGCCGTCGTCGCCCATTGCGCCAGCAATACGGCAACGCTGCCTTTCAGTGCATCGCCCAATAACGTCAGCACCGCGGCGGATTTTTTGCCGGTGCGCAACATATTGGTTGCGCCAGGGTTGCCGGAACCATGCGTGCGTGGATCGGGTAATTGATAAAAGCGCGCCACCAGAATAGCGAAGGAAAGCGAGCCAATCAGATAGGCGGCGAGTAAAAGAAGCGTAATTTCGATCATGGGTAAGCGTTATCTACGTAAAATCCGCGGCTTTTCACCGAATAGCCTGAAAGTTTCAGGGGCTGAACCAAATTTGCTATGGACATACTCTTTTTGCGGGACTTCCGTCTCGAAACAATTATCGGACTGTATGAATGGGAGCGCAAAGCACCGCAACCGGTGATGCTCGACATTGAGATCGGCCTTTATGACCACAAAGCCGGCCACACCGATGATGTTGCCGACACCATCGACTACGGCAAAGTGGCGGCACGTATCAAAGAAGTAGTGGCCACGCGCGACATTCGTTTGGTCGAAACCTTGGGCGAATTGATTGCCGACATCGTGCGGCGCGAATTTGGCGCGCCGTGGGTGCGTGTCAG
>CAYWXO010000038.1:7887-10171 GCA_964462255.1 uncultured Thiobacillus sp.
ATATAACCCAACGCGCATTTAACCTTTCAAGCCCGCTGCGCCAGCAGCAAAAAGACCGGATACGCGCGCGTTCCGGTCTCGCTTTCTTTGACGATTTCAAACACGGTACTGAAATCCACGGCGCTGAAGCCGGCGGCATTAACTAATTCCGCCAGCGCGCTGCGGTCAAAACCATGCAACACATCAACATGCAGACCATGAAACGAGCCATCTTCCTGGTCGAGATCAGCGATACATAGCCAGCCGCCCGGATTCAGCAAAGCATAAAACGTGCGCAAAATCGCCGCGGTATCCGGAATGTGATGCAAGGTCATGGACGAATAGATTAAGTCATAACGATCATCTGTTAAAGCGGTGACGCTGGCCGTCGCAGTCAGATCCATCAAGCGCGTCGTCATATTGCCGACCTGCCAGGCGGCGATTTTTTCCTCGGCAACCGCCAGCATACCGGCCGAGGTGTCTTTCAAAGTGATATGGCCAAGATCCGCCTGCAAGGGAAAACTTAACATGCCGCTGCCGCTGCCATAATCCAGCGCGCGCATCGTTTTACTCAGCGGCACGCGCGCCCGAATGGCCGCGGCAATCTTATTGGCGCGTTCCTGAAACACCGGGTTTTCATCCCATTGCCGTGCCTTGCTATCGAAGTGCGTTGCATCCAGCACCACTTTTTCGCCTTGTTCCGTCATCATTTTTTCCTGTCCATTATTTTCTGCCCATTACTTTCTACCCATCAGCGAACCCAAAATACCACGAATAATGGCGCGACCAACCTGACTGCCGACAGAGCGCGCTGCGCTTTTCGCCAGCGTCTCGACGATGCTTTCGCGCGCACGGCCTCGCCGCGCACTGCCGCCGGATAAACCGTCCAGCACGCCACCAAACAGACCGCCGCCGCCAGCGCTTTCTCCCGCGCTTTGCGAGCCGGCCACCGCTTTATTCGCCGCTGCAGCGCGCGCTTGCAAAATCTCAAAGGCAGATTCACGATCCACCGCATTTTCATAGACGCCGGCAACCAGCGAGGTTTGCCGTAATTGTTGCCGTTTAACCGAACTGATCGGGCCAACATGCCCCGCCGGCGGCACGATAAAGGCGCGTTCCACGATGCTGGGTCGGCCTTTTGCGTCCAAACAGGAAACCAGCGCCTCACCGACGCCTAATTCGGTGATAACGCTGGCTTCATCCAGATTAACGTTATCGCGCATGGTTTCTGCCGCCGCTTTTACCGCTTTCTGGTCGCGCGGCGAGAAGGCACGCAGCGCATGTTGAAAGCGATTGCCGAGTTGTCCCAAAATTTTATCCGGCACATCGACCGGGTTTTGCGTCACAAAATACACGCCGACGCCTTTCGAACGAATCAGCCGCACCACTTGCTCAATCTTATCGACCAACGCCGGCGGCGCATCGTTAAACAGCAAATGCGCTTCATCGAAGAAAAAAACCAGTTTGGGTTTATCGAGATCGCCGGCTTCCGGCAGGTTTTCGAACAATTCAGACAGCAGCCACAGCAGCAACGTGGCGTACATCTTGGGCGCTTGCATCAACTTGTCGGCGGCAAGAATGTTGATGACGCCTTTACCTTGCACGGTCTGCATCAAATCGGCGATGTCGAGCATCGGTTCACCGAATAATTGATCGCCGCCTTGCGTTTCCAAGCTCAGCAAACCGCGTTGAATCGCACCAATGCTGGCGGCGGAGACATTGCCATATTCCGTGGTGAGCGTTTTTGCGTTTTCACCGACGTACTGCAACATGGCGCGCAAATCTTTTAAGTCGAGCAGCAACAGCCCGTTATCGTCGGCCACTTTGAAAGTTAAATTCAACACGCCGGCTTGCGTTTCATTTAGCGCCAGCATGCGCGCCAGCAACAGCGGCCCCATATCGGAAATCGTCGCGCGGATGGGATGGCCGCTTTCAGCAAAGGTATCCCAGAAGGTGACTGGAAAAGCTTGATAGCGATGTTCGCTCAGCCCGAGGCTGTCGATCCGCTCACTGACTTTGGCGTTGTCGCCGCCGGCTTGGGCAATGCCGGATAAATCACCTTTCACATCCGACATGAAGCACGGCACGCCGATATTGGAAAACGCTTCCGCCAGCATTTGCAACGTCACGGTTTTGCCGGTGCCAGTCGCCCCGGTGATAAGTCCGTGCCGATTGGCCATTGCCGGTAATAGAAAAATTTCGTTTGCGCTGTCTGAGGTAACCACGTTTCTCGTAACAACGCCTGGGGTAACAACTTTTTTGGCAACAAGTAAGGGCTGTGTCATCGCATGTCCTTTAAAGAACG
>CAYWXO010000038.1:10271-18794 GCA_964462255.1 uncultured Thiobacillus sp.
ATGTGGTTAAAGCATGATGGGACTACCTTCTCCGCGCCGGTCGCGGTTGAATTCCGTATCATGCGCAGCCTGTTTTATCTCTGTGTTTGCGCCGAAATAACCCCATCCCCGAGGTCAAGAAGAAATATGTCTTCCGCTGTAACTGCTGTAGCGTCACCGATTATTCCCGAGCTGACTTTTCCGGAAAACTTGCCGGTTTCGGCGCGGCGCGACGATATTACTGCGGCATTACGCGCGCATCAGGTGGTTATCGTCTGTGGTGAAACCGGTTCCGGCAAGACGACGCAATTGCCCAAGATCGTGGTCGCCGCTGAATTGGCAAAAGAACAAAATCAGCAACACCACCACGGCAAAAACCCAAAAAAACCTGGCCGAATGAGCCGAATCGGCATGACGCAACCGCGCCGCATTGCCGCCAAAAGTGTCGCGAATCGGCTGGCGGAAGAAACTAAAACCCGCCTCGGCGGCTTCATCGGCTGGCAGGTTCGCTTTACTGACCAGGTCGGGCCAGAGACGCGCATCAAAGTAATGACCGACGGCATTCTGCTGGCAGAAACCCAATCCGATCCTGATTTTCGCGCCTACGATGCGCTGATTCTCGACGAAGCGCATGAACGCAGCCTGAATATCGATTTTCTCCTTGGCTACTTGAAAACCCTGCTGCCACGGCGACCCGATTTAAAGGTGATCATTTCCTCCGCCACGTTAGAGGCTGATCGATTTTCCGCCTACTTTAACGGCGCACCGGTCATCGAAGTGTCCGGCCGCACTTATCCGGTGGAAATGCGCTACCGCACTGAAGCCAAAGCTGCTCTTGATCCGGATGACGCCTATACCCCAAGCGACAAACCCGCCACCGCGCTAGAAGAAGAAGCCGATATCGCGCAACTGCTGCTGCGTGCAGTCGATGAATTAGCGGCAGAAGGGCCGGGCGATATTCTGGTATTTCTGCCTGGTGAGCGGGAAATTCGCGATGCGCAGGAATCACTCCGCAAACATCATCCACCGCACACGCAAATTTTGCCGTTGTACGCCCGCTTATCAGTGAATGAGCAGGAAGAGATTTTCCGGCCGCACAGTGGCCGCCGCATTGTCTTGGCGACTAACGTGGCGGAAACCTCGCTTACCGTGCCGGGCATTCGCTATGTGGTCGATGCCGGCCTGGCGCGCGTCAAGCGTTATTCCATTCGCAACAAGATCGAACAGCTCAAGATCGAAAAAGTGTCGCAAGCCTCGGCGAATCAGCGTGCCGGCCGCTGCGGTCGCGTCGCGGAAGGCATCTGCATCCGCCTGTACGACGAGGCTGATTTTCTGTCGCGGCCGAAATACACCACACCGGAATTACTGCGCTCTTCGCTGGCAGGCGTCATTTTGCGGATGAAATCGCTGCGCCTGCCTGAAATCGAAGCGTTTCCCTTCCTGGATGCGCCGGAGTCGAAACGCGTGCGGGACGGCCAGCAACTGTTGGTTGAATTAGGCGCGCTCGACGAAAGAGGCCGTTTGACGGCGATCGGCAAAGAATTGGCGCATTTACCGGTTGATCCGCGCATCGGCCGCATGTTGATCGCCGCGCGGGAAAAAGCCTGTCTGCATGAAGTGCTGGTCATCGCCGCCGCATTGACCAGTCAAGACCCGCGCGAACGTCCCTTGGAACACCAGGAAGCGGCGGATCAAAAGCATCGGCGCTTTAGCACTGACAAGAACGCCAAAGAGGGGGGGGGCGATTCTGATTTCTTCACACTGCTGCGACTTTGGCATTATCTCGACAGCCTGATCGCGCATCGCAAATCGCAGCGCAAACTGCGCGAAAGCTTGAAAGCGGACTATTTATCACCGCTACGCGTGCGGGAATGGCGCGACATTTACGGACAATTAACCACGCAGGTGAAAGAACTGGGCTGGCAGGTTGCCAGCGAATGGCATGCCGTCGAGACCAGCGCAGCGAGCCAAGCTAACCCAACCGGCCATGCTAACGAACCAGATGATTTATCTGCCTATAACTTGCAATTAGCCGCGCGTTACGCCCTCATTCATCAAGCCTTGTTGCCCGGCTTACTCGGCAATCTGGGCTTTCTCACTGAAGAAGGTGTTTATCTCGGTGCGCGTGAAATCAAATTTCTGATTTTTCCCGGCTCCGGCGTCAAGAAAAAGCCCAAGTGGCTGATGGCGGCGGAAATCGTCGAAACGCGGCGGGTTTATGCGCGCACCGTCGCCAAGATTGAGCCGGAATGGGTGGAACATGCCGCCAAACACTTGCTGAAATTATCCTACAGCGATCCGCATTGGGCGAAGAAACCGGCGCATGTCGCCGCCAGTCTGCGCGCCACCTTATATGGCCTGCCCATCGTCAATGGCCGTAAGATCCATTACGGCCCGCTCGAACCCGACAAATGTCGCGAATTGTTTATCCGCGGTGCCTTGGTCAACGGCGATTTTGAAACGCGCGCGCCCTGGTTCGTGCATAACCAGCGCCTGTTAGCCGAAATTGACGATCTATCGCATCGCTCGCGCAATGCGCGCATCGCGGTGGACGAAGAAGCCATTTATCGCTTTTTCGATGCGCGCATTCCTTCCGGCATGCACAACGGTGCCGCCTTCGAGAAATGGCGGCGCGAGGCCGAGCGCAACCAACCTAAGCTGCTATTTTTACAGCGCGATACGCTGCTCTCCGGCGATCAACACGCCAGTGCGCAAGATTTTCCGACCGACATTGAATTCAACGGCGTGCGTTTTGCGCTGACTTATCGCTTCGATCCCGGCACGCCCGACGACGGCGTTACGCTGGAAGCGCCGCTCGCCGCGCTGAATCAAATTCCAGTATTGGCCTGCGAATGGTTGGTGCCCGGGCTGTTGGAAGAAAAAATTGTCGCGCTGCTGAAAAGCCTGCCGCAATCGATTCGCCGCGCCTTTGTGCCGGTGCCGGATTACGCGCGCGCCGCCGCACAGGCCTTGGCCGACCACAAAAAGACCAACGCCCTCACCGATGCGCTCGCCGCCTTCTTGACCAAGACCACCGGCACGCTGATTCCGCGCGATGCCTGGCGTCCGGAAGCGCTAGCGCCACACTTGATCATGCATTTTCGTGTGCAGGACGAACGCGGCAAAACTTTAGCGGAAGGGCGTGATTTAGGCACCTTACGCCAACAACTCGGTGCCGAAGCGCGGCAAGAATTAGCCCGCTCCGCCGGTGAATATGAACGCGATAACGTCACGCAATGGGATTTCGGCGATTTACCCGATAGCGTGCCGTTTTCCACGCACGGCAAAAGCAAGGGCAGTGCCAATCTGGCCGCTTTCCCGGCCTTGGAACACGTCGCGGGTCAAGTCAAACTGGCCTTGTTCGATAGCCCGGAAAACGCCGCCGCCGCGCATCGCGAAGGCGTCGCACGCCTACTCTGGCTCGGCTTTCCCGACTTACTTAAGCAAAGCGAACGCGATTTAAGCCACGCCTTGAAAGCGACCAGCCTGCAATACGGCTTGTTATTCAAAACGGCACCCGTTTGGGGCAGCCCCGGTGCCGCGTTGTTGCGCGATGTACTGAATGCCGCCGCGTTGGACTGTCTGGCTAGCATGAATCATGCACAGGCTGAACATGAGGTGTTGCTGCGCAGTCAAAGCCAGTTTGAAGCGGTGGCAAAAGCGATACGACCGCGCTTACTTGCCGCGGTGGCGCAGGGAGTGCATATCGCGCAAGAAGTGATCAGCGCTGCCCTAAAAATCGAACAGACGCTGGCAAAATCACCGCCAGCGTGGAAAGCTGCTGTGCAAGATATTCGCAGCCAATTGGCCGAGCTGGTTTTTCCTGGCTTCATGGTGAAATTACCGCCACAACGGCTGAAACATTTGCCACGCTATTTGAAGGCGATTGAAATGCGCTTGAACAAACTACCCAGCCAAGCGGTGCGTGACCAAGGCAGCATGAATGAGATGGCGCGTTTATTGAATTCCTGGCGTCAACGACGTGAACGGCTGGCGGCGCAAGGCCGCATCGGCGGTAACATTGAGCCGGAAATGGAAGATTTTCGCTGGCGACTGGAAGAATTGCGCGTCAGTCTGTTTGCCCAAGAGTTGAAGACACCCGAGCCTGTGTCAGTCAAGCGCCTGGAAAAACGCTGGCTGGAGATTGCGGGTTATTAGCTGTCATTATCGTAACGATGCATTTACCGCAATTTAGCGCAACGGAGATCACCATGAATATCAAGTCTTGCAGCGGCTCGGTCACTTCAAAAATTCTTGGCTTTACCGCCCTGCTTTTTTTGGTATTACTCACCGCCTCGCTCGCGCATTCATTTTTGAGCGAAAAAAAGCTGGCGGAAGAATTCACCCTGGAGCAAACCAAATCTATTGCAGATAGCTATTTTGATGCGCTCAACAAATTGATGCTGACGGGGGGCATGGAAAGTCGCGATGAACTGCATGCGCAAATTGTCAGCATGCCCAATGTTCTCGCCGCACGCGTACTACGCGCTGAAGCCATTAATCAGCAATATGGCGCAGGAAAACCGGATGAAGTGGCGCAAGATGCCATGGATCAGGCTGCCCTCACAGGCCAGGAAGCCGTGTTTATTGATGACACAGATCAAGGTCGCCGGCTGACGGTGATTCGCACTTACAAGGCCACCGAAAATACGCGCGGCGTCAATTGCATGGGCTGCCATAGCGTGCCGCAAAATAGCGTTTTAGGTGCTGTTCGCGTCAGTTTTGATCTTTCTCCCATGGACACGCGCATTCGCAACTCTGGCTTGCAAAGTCTGGGCATTCACCTGACGCTGTTTGTGATTGGCATGTTATTGATTACGGCGGCGCTGAAGCGTGTGGTTGCCTCACCCATCAACCAGTTAACCCAGTTCATGACGCGCATCGAACAACAGTCCGACCTTTCCTTGCGCGTTCCAGTGAGCGGTAACGATGAGATTGCTTGTGCCGCTACCGCCTTCAACACCATGCTTGAGCGTTTTGCCAGCATTCTCACGCAAGTGAACATGTCCACGCGAAATCTGACGCAATTGGCCGGTCGTTTGGTCAATGTTTCGACGCAAACACAGCATGGCGTTGCACGGCAGCTAGCCGATACCGAATCGTTGGCCGCCGCATTGCATCAATTAGCGGTGACCGTGCAAGAAGTTGCACTCAATACCCGCGAGGCCGCTTCTTCTGCCGTTCATGCCGATGCAGAAGCGAAAGAAGGCGCCAACACGGCCAACACAGCACTCCATGCCATTTCAGAAATGTCGCTGCAATTGGCCAAGGCGGTGCAAGTCATCGCACGTCTGGATACCGATAGCCGGGATATTGGCCGCGTCATCGGCCTGATTCGAGAAATCGCCGAACAAACTAATCTTCTCGCACTTAATGCGGCCATCGAAGCGGCGCGTGCCGGCGAGCAAGGGCGTGGTTTTGCCGTTGTGGCGGATGAGGTGCGCACGTTGGCACAGCGCACACAAGCTGCCACACAAGACATTGAAACCATCATCGTTAATGTGCAAGGACGCTCCAAGGAAGCGGTTGAAGTAATACACGCCGCCGAAGAGAAAAATAATTCCAGCGTCAATAGCGTGAAAGAAAGTGCTGCGGCTTTGGCCACCATTTCCGGGTCTGTTGGCGTCATTACGCAAATGAATACTCAAATTGCCGGCAGCTCAAGCGAGCAAGGCAAAGTGGCCGAAAACATCAACCGCAAGATTGGCGATATCAATTCAGTGGCTCGCGAGGTCGCGACAGCGGCGCAAGGAACGCAAGATGCTAGCCAGCAATTGGCCGGCTTGGCGCAAGAATTAGAGCAAATGGTGGGACAATTCAAAATCTCTCGTTAGCTTATTTGTTGGCTTACTCGTTGGCTTATTTGTTGTCTTACTCAATCGTAAAATCGACGTATGAAACTCAAAATCGCTCTGGCACAAACGAATCCAACTTTAGGCGATCTGGCCGGCAATGCCGAACAGATCATTGCCTTAGCGCAGCAAGCCACGCAAGCAGGCGCGGCACTGTTGATCACTCCCGAACTTTCCTTGTGTGGTTACCCTCCGGAAGACCTCGCGCTGCGCAGCGACTTTTATGACGAAAATGCGCGCGTGCTGGCCGATTTAGCTAGCCGCCTGCCGCCCGATTTAGCGGTCGTGGTCGGCTATCCACTGCGCGAGGGGGAGCGCTTCTACAACGCTGCCGCCCTGCTACGCGGCGGCGGCATTGCGGCCATTTATCGCAAACAGATTCTGCCCAATCACTCCGTTTTTGACGAAGTGCGCACCTTTGTCGCCGGGGATGAAGCCCGTGTTTTTGACTGCGCCGGCCTACGTTTTGGCATCAATATTTGTGCTGATATATGGGAAGCGGGCACGGCAACACAAGCCAGCGAAGCCGGCGCGCAAATCCTTCTCGTCCTGAATGCCTCGCCCTTTCATGCCGGCAAACAGGCGGAACGGCTTGCCGTAGCACGCGAGCGCATTGCCGAATGTGGCCTACCGCTGGTTTACGTCAATATGACTGGCGGCCAGGATGAGCTGGTTTTTGATGGTGCTTCGTTTGTGCTCGATGCCCAAGGCGCACTCTGCGCGCAATGTCCGGCATTTGCCGCCGGCTTACATCTAATTGAATTCGACGCCTTACAACCCAGCGGAGTAATTACGCCCTTACCGGAAGATGACGCCTTAATTTACCAAGCGCTGGTGATGGGCGTGCGCGACTATGTCAGCAAGAATGGCTTCCCTGGCGTCTTGGTCGGTTCTTCCGGCGGCATTGATTCCGCGCTAACGCTGACCATTGCCGTCGATGCCATCGGCGCAGATCGCGTGCAAGCGGTGATGATGCCCTCGCAATTTACCGCCGATATGAGCTTGGAAGACGCCCAGCAACTCGCCTTAAACTTAGGCATTCGCTACGACATTCAGCCGATCAAGTTGATGTTTGATATCTTCATGTCCGAGCTATCGGATGAATTCAACAACTTGCCGTTTGATCAAACGGAAGAAAATATTCAAGCCCGTGTGCGCGGCGTCATCTTGATGGCCTTATCCAACAAATTCGGCCAATTAGTGCTCACTACCGGCAACAAAAGCGAAATGGCCAGCGGTTATGCCACGCTTTATGGCGATATGGCCGGCGGCTTTGCCGTGCTGAAAGATGTCGCCAAAACCCGCGTCTGGCGGCTGGCGCGTTACCGCAATCAATTAGGTGACCCGACGATGCCGTTGATTCCTGAGCGCATCATTACGCGGCCGCCAACGGCAGAATTACGCGCCAACCAATGTGACCAGGATAGCTTGCCGCCTTATGAAATTCTCGATGCCATCATGCAAGCCTATGTTGAGCACGATAAAGCCCCTCGCGACATTATTGCTGCCGGCTTCCAGGCGGCCGATGTCCATAAAGTCATCGGATTAATTGATCGCAGTGAATATAAACGCCGGCAATCTCCACCCGGCATCCGCATCACACCGCGTGGTTTTGGGCGTGATCGGCGCTATCCGATTACCCACAAATATCGCGCACCGTAATTTCACCTATTACTTTCACTATTACCCTAACCAGGAGTCCTCGGTATGAAGAAAATCGAAGCCATCATCAAACCCTTCAAGCTGGATGAAGTACGTGAAGCACTCTCCACACTCGGCGTTTCCGGCCTCACCGTTACGGAGGTGAAAGGCTTTGGCCGCCAAAAGGGACATACCGAGCTGTATCGCGGCGCTGAATATGTGGTTGATTTTTTGCCCAAGGTGAAAGTTGAACTGGTGGTCGCGGATAGCATGGTTGATGCCGCCCTGGAAGCCATCGTCAAGGCCGCTCGCACCGCCAAAATCGGCGACGGTAAAATCTTTGTCACCTCGGTAGAGCAAGTCATCCGCATCCGTACTGGCGAAACGGGCGAAGATGCCATTTAACTTTTGTATGTTGATTGACTATAGGAAATAAGAAATGCCCAAACGTTCACGACTTTCTCTTTCGTTGTTTGCCCTGAGTTTTGCTGCTTTAACCGCCTCCAATGTTACGCAGGCACAACAACCCTTTTTAATTACCCCGGCTGGCGCACCGAATCCCTATTTGCCGGGCATGTCGATGCCTGGTGCCTATACGCAAATGCCGGCGCAAATGCCGCCGCAAATGCCGGTGCAAGCTGCCAGTCAGCCGGCTGCATCGCCCTTCGGTTTACCCACTTTTGGCTTACCAACGCTGCCGACGTTTGGCCTGCCGACGCTGCCCAGTTTACCCAGCATTCCTGGCATTCCAGACCTACGCGGTATTCCCATTCCGCTGATCGGCACGCTGACGCCGACACCAACGCGGCCTTACACCATGCGCCCCGGCATTCCCGATGTCGCCAAAAAACAGATGATGCAGATGATGATGCCGATCATGAGCAGCATTTTCCGCATGTCCATGCCGGATGCGATGAATTGGTTCACGCTCAAAATCAAAGCCAAGCCGGGTTTGACCTTTGATGAAGTGGTTGACTCCATGATGCTGCGGGCAAACAAACTGAATTTCAAATATGTCGGCAACAACCTGATGTACAAGGATTTTCAAGCG
>CAYWXO010000039.1:0-18370 GCA_964462255.1 uncultured Thiobacillus sp.
CAAAGTTTTGATGACAGTCTGATTCACTCGCCACGTATTTCATGATGAAAATCAGTATTTAGACAATTACGCAATGCGTGTTGTCAGGCAGCATAAAGTGGACCCTTGCTGGAGTTTGAAAAACGCTTGCAGTGAAAGATTTGGCGGTGGGGGTTAAGTGGTTTTTAAGTGGTTTTTTTGTGCGGCGGCGTATTTTGCAGTAAATGATCCGCCAGACGCAGGGCCAGTTGCAGCATTGGCATGGTGGGGTTGTTGCCACCACCAGTGGGGAAAACACTGCTGCCAGCAACGTAAAGGTTATTGACGCCAAATACTTGGCAATTAGCATCAACGACGCCCGCGGCGGCGGTTTGGGCCATGCGCGTTGTGCCCATGTGGTGGGCGTGCGGCGCTAGCGGAATGTCGAGCGTGGCATCGGTCATGGCCGGGTGGAGTTTGATGAACCCTAAGCCGGCGCTGGCAAAGTTTTTGGCGACGGCCAGCGCGAGCCGACGTATCGTTTTCTTGTCTTCCGGGCTTAATGTCCAGGTGACGCGGGCTTTGCGCAAACCCAGTGAATCGCGTGCTTCAATCAGTTCGACCCGGCTGCCGCGCGCGCTGGGGAATTGTTCGAGCAGAGTGCCGATGGTGCCCGCGCCCGGACATTGGAAGGTGCTGATGAATTGCAATTTGTCGGCCATGCCGAGGTCGCAAGCAAGGTTTTTCATGAAGCTCTTGACCGCGGCAGTGCGACCATAAGATTGCACTTCTTTCAGTAGGCCAAAGGCGATGTTGCCGCGGCCAATGCCTTCGCGCGTGACGAGGGCATCACTGGTGAAATACTGCAAGTCGTCGGCTTGTAGCCCTTCGGCTGGCATAAAGCTGCCGAGTTCAACATTAAGATGTTCCATTAAGCAGCGCCCCACCCACTGAAAGCCCTCAAGCCCGGCCGTGCGCAGCGATTGGCTGTTGAGCATGAGGCGTGCGGTTTCAATCGCCCCCATCGCCAGCACGAAGCGGCCGGCCGTTAGGTTGGCACGTTTGCCGGCGAAATTGGCGACAACAGCATGCTTAATTGCGCCGTTTTTGTTGTTGATGTTGTTACTGTTGTTGCTGTTGTGGGACCCTGTATTTGCTGGTTTTTCGTAGATTAAATCAACTAGGTTGCAGTTTAAAATCAGGTGCAGGTTGGCGGATGATTTGATGGCTGCGAGGTACTTTTCGCCAAAGCGGGTCGGGGAACTCAGGGCAAAACGGTCGGCCGGGAAGTTGCCACCAGGCATGTCGGCGTTGATCGCCGCGAAGCCTTGCGCGGGCAGGTCAAGAATGCGCATGGCGGCGGGTAAATAGTGCTGGATTGCTTCAAACGGGATGGGCCAGCCGGGCATGCCGGTTGGCGGCCGTGTAGTGAAGTCGGCCCGCTCAAACGGGCGGCAACGGCCGGACCAATGGTTGGAAGTACCGCCGAAATAGCGTTGGCGGGTAGTGGCGGCGTACATGTCGTTACCCGCTACTTCTACTTCGTATAGCGCCTGGGAGGCTTCGCTGTATTCGAGACCGCCGCCTTCGAGCAGGGCAACGCGCAGCCCCTGGCCCGCAAGTTGCAGCGCCAGTGTGATGCCAGCCGGGCCGCCACCGGCGATACAGACATCGTAGTTAGACAGTTTTTGTGAGGTTTGGAAGTCGAATAGCATGCTCAGGCCCGAAAGTGTTTAGCAGGGAGAACCCAGCCATCAACCAGTAGGAATATATCGTCTTCGGCAGCGGCTGTGGGGGGCTCGGTCGCTTGGCTGGCTGCGCTGAGCCGCTGGCTACAGGTTAGGGCTAACAGTGAGGCGGCCAGGCCGAGCGCCGTGCGCCGGTTCATGCGGAGGCCGCTGATGTGTTCGATTGGGCGGGGGGGATGTTGGGACCACATGGTTATTTCTCCTGTTTTGGCGGTTGAGAGGGAGGCTGCATTGTGAGGTTAGTTGTGAGGTTAGTTGTGAGGTGAGTTGTGAGGGTTTTTATGAGCAGCGATTCGAGCCGTACGCTGGCGTCTTGCCAGGAATAGGCGTGCGCGCGCGCATGGGCGCGATCAGACATAGCCTGCCAGTGGCTGACTGGCCCGCTCAGTAAGTTCACCAGCGCAGTGGCGATGGCTTGTGGCAAAGCGGCCTCGTCCTGTGGTTGGGTTGGTGGTTCAACCAACAGGCCTGCGCCATCGCTCAGTAAATCGGCTGCTGCGCCTACCGGCACAGCAATGACTGGGGTGCGGCAGGCCATGGCTTCCAGGATGGGCAGGCCGAAGCTGTCCACGCGCGAGGTGAATAGCCAAGCATCGCAGCGTGCATAAAGGTCGGCAAGCGTCGCTTGGGGCGGTCGCGGGTGATAGTCGGTGTCTGCTGGCAGCGGTAGTGCAGCGGCGGCAGGCTGTGTGCCGAAGGCGAGAACGCGCAGGTCTGGCAGTTGCGCACGGGCCAGTGCAATGGCACGCACGCAGCGATCAGCCCCTTTAATAGGGTCAGTAGAGTAGATAAAACCAACGGTGGGGGGCGTGCGCCGACTGCGCGCGGCTGCGTTAAATTGGGTGGGGTCAACTGCATTAGGGACAACGTGGATGTCGAGCGCGCCGAGTTCGCTTTCAATGTCGCGTTTGAGGCCGGCAGAAATGGCCACTTTCAGGTTGGGCAGGCGCAAAGCCGCATGCACTTGCGCCCGCGCCTCTGCGCCGCCCCACCAAATTTCGTAGCCTTGAATCAGATGCACTTTGCGCCCTTTTTCTGCCGGCATGGCATGCATCCAGACGGCGGTTTCCCACCAGGTTGCGATCAGGATGTCGGCGTCCGGCAGGTCAGTCGCCTGCATCGGGCGATGCCGTGCCAGGATGCGATGCGGCACGCCGGCAAGGCCGATATGACCAGGCTCGCGGCTGGCGCGGATCTCGCGTTGTTGCGCCTGCCAGTGGCCGTGTTTAAGCGCCCGCCAGCGCTGGCGGAGGGTCGTCGGTGCGAGTGCATTACTAATCACTTGCACTTGGTGGCCGCGCGCCTGTAATAATTTGGCGTAGATTGCAACGACGCGGGTGCCGCCGGTCAGATTGTCGGCGGGGGTGAGGAAGGTGATGCGCATGCTGCCGTCTCCTTTAGCGGTCCTTTAGTTGAGCTGGGCGGTGAAGATCGAATTGATCGCCCAACCAACGGCCATGCCTAAGCCTAAGCCGGGTAGCCACCATTTTTCGGTGGACCAGCGCAGCAGGCCGTGCGTGTACTTGAAGCGCAGTGACAGCGGCCAACTGGCGAATTGGCTGATCACTACGCCCCAGAGTGCGCCCCGGTCGCCAGCGAGCGAAAAGCCGGCCGGAATGCAGATGATTAAGGCCAGGGCGCGCAGGCCGTTGTTGGCGCTGACCCAGCCGGGCCGCCCTAAGGCAAACATCAGTTGTTCAAGCACTTGGTGGCGCATGGCCAGCAGGCTGAGACCGAGCAGTTGCAGCATCCAGCCGGCATCAGCATAGCGTGCATCGTACAGCGAAATGACTAGCCATTGGCCAGCAAACAGCAAGATGCCACTGACCGCACCAAGAAAGAGATCAGCCAGTTGTTGCATGCGGGTGTAAACCCGTGTCATGGCGGCTGCATCATTCTCGCGTAGCACCAGGCTCAGGCTGGAGAAAATAACCCGACCATTAAGGGTGCTATACACACTAACCAGCGCGGACAGCAGGTTGCTGGCGATGGAGAAGACGCCAAAGGTGGCCACGCCGAGGCTGCCCCCCAGGATCAGCTTTTCACCATGGGCAGCGAGAAAACCGATGATGGATGAGAGGAAGATCCACTTGCCGAAGCCGATTATTTCGCGTGCGCTGTCGGCATCCCAACAGGGCGCAACGCGGCGGCCAGGGATGAGGAAATAGCTGAGCACAGTCTTGATGAGCGCGCTGGCCACCGTGCCAAACAGGAGGGCCCAAACCGAGCGGGTCAGCCAGGCAGCGAGCAGGGTGATGGCAATGGTGGCCACTTGCGTGATGAGTTCCAGATGCACCATTTTGCGTGCCAGTAATTCGCGCTGGGCGGTGGCTAATTGCATGGATTCCATACCTTGAATCAATGCACTGAGTGCAAAGACTGCCATCATCACCGGTAGGCGTGGGTCAGCGTAAACGGTGCCGGCGGCGAACCAGCCTTGGCCCGCGGCCAGCCAAACGGCCAGCGCTAACAGCAATACCAGCACCGCCAGCAGGACGCCACGCAGTATTTGAATCAGCCAGGCGGTGCCGAGAAAGCGCGGGTCGTTGCCGCGCTGACTGCGCACAACACTTTGCCAAATACCGAGATCGGAAAACATCAACAGCCCAAAATAGAGGGTATTGATTGCGGCCATTAAACCGAAGGCTTCCGGCACTAGAAGGCGGGTGAGCACCAGGCTGCTGGCCAGGCGTAGCACTTGCGCGCCAAGATTGCCGGCAATCAACCACGAAGCGGCCTGAACCATGCGGGTTTTTAGCGTTGGCTGGGTGGCAGAAGGGGGCGCGAGTGGATTCATGCCGCTATTGAAGCCGAAATAAGCGGCGCTTTGTGTCCGGATTGAAAACACTTGGTCAAGAACGGCGTGCTTTTTTTAGTCGTCGTTGGCTTAGTTGCCGTTAAGTGCGGCGTCAACGGTGAGGCCGAAAGTGAGAACGGAAATCGCCGGTGAAATCTGACGCATGAAGTAGCCAAAGTTGGCTAAGCCGCTCTTCGGTACGAAAATAACGTCGCCATCCTCAATGGCGTAATTGACTTTACGGTCAGTGGCAACGAGTGAGCCGAAATCGATGACTTCGATTTTCTGGGTGCCGGCGCGATAAATACCGATTTTTTCTGGTTTCGCGTCGTCGGTGGGGCCGCCGGATTGCGCCAGTACATCAAGTATGGTCATTCTTGGGGTAAGCCGGTATGAGCCAGGCTTAACCACCGCGCCAAGTACATAGACTGAAGTATCGGAGGAATCCGGGATGAAGATAATGTCGCCCTTCATCATGCGAATGTTGTAATACGGATCCCCGTTTAGGAGCGCTTTCAGGTCAACCCAGATCAGCTTGTCGCGGCCCCGCATGATGGCGCAGCGCGATAGCGTCGCCTGCTTGTCCAGAATCGGCAAGGCACCGGCGTTGGCCAGCACTTCCGCCAGGGTGGGCGGATGGGCGAAACGCTGGCGACCGGCTGCCGCTACGCGCCCGAGCACCGTGACTTGATTGGAGGTGTATTCCTCAACGCCAATGGTGAGGTGGGGAGAAGTAAAGAAGTTTTTCAGGCGCTCGGTGATGACTATTTGCGCTTCTTCGCGCGTCATGCCGTTGACGAATACGTTGCCCACCAAGGGCAGGGTAATGATGCCATCCGGGCCTATCACCTGCTTGCCGCTGACTTCGGGCCGACCATACACGTCAAGCCGTAGGATATCGCCGCTGCCGTACAGGTAAACCGGGTTCTCTGCCGCTTCGATCAGGGCGAGGTCTGCCTTGGAGGCCATTTCCTCGCGAGTTTTGTCGATGGTTTTGAAATCCTTGCCAAACTGGCTGGCCAGTTCCGGCTCAGATTTGGGCAGTGCGGCGCATCCGCTTAACAGAAGGCCGCTTAAAATAATAATTTTACCGTAATGGATAGCTTTGGTAATCATGTTTTATACCGTTGGCGGCGCAATGGCCACGTTGGCCAGCGCTTGAGTACGCGCCGACCCAGCGCGATGCAGGGTTCCTCCACCAGCCAGAAGCTGATCGAGGCACAAACTAAAACAGCCACAATATTGCCTGGAAATTCTTGAAATGGCAGCAAAGCCGGCACTCTATTCTCAAGCCAAACAAAGAACAATTGTTGCCACAGGTAGAGGCTGAACGATAGGCGGCCTATCAGCCTCAGGACGGGCAGTTCCAGGAAGCGCGAAAAACGGCCTTCTGCATTCAGATAAGTGCTCATGATGGCCAACGGCACCACGATGCCATGCACCGTGTACAAGGCAAATTTCAGCTTCCAGCCGACATCATGAATGAGCACTAACCCTGAAAGTATAAGAAGTAATATTGCGGTGACGCGACCATCTGACAGGAAAGCGTTTAGACGCGGTTTCCAGTAGGGATCTGCATAGGCTAAGGCGAGTACGACGCCCCAGATAATATGGTCAACTTGAATATCCGTGCGCCCCATGAAGAGTGCCGCTGAGGTGCCGGAGATCTGAAATTTGAAATCAATGGCACGCCAAAGGGCGACGCCACAGGCCAGGGCGATGGCCCACAGCAGGCGTTTTCTCAGTACGCCCAGCAGCAAGAAGGCCGCCGGCCAGATGAAGTAGAAGTGTTCTTCCACCGCTAACGACCAGAAATGGCCGAGATACCAGGAATATTCGGCGGTTGAGTAGTTGGCGCTGAAAAGTAAAGAACTCAGCCAGCGGCCCAAGGTTATATCGAGTATGCCTGATAGGGCCAGTAAGCCGATTGCGCTAAGAAAGAACAGGGTCGCCGGCATGATGCGAAAGGTGCGGCGGATGTAGAAGGTCCACAGCGAAATCTGGCCATGTTTGCGTTCATCGGCAATGAGTTTGCTGGTAATCAGGAAGCCGCTTAGGCCAAAGAAGATCTGCACCCCGTGCATGCCGATGTATTTTAAGCCACCAAGGTCAACGCTGACCCCGAGCCACTGCATCAGTAGGGCAATGTCATCCATGGAATGCCCGACGAGAACGAGCAGAATGGCAATGGCCCGCCAACCGTCAAGGCTAGCTAGGTACTCGCCTTTACGCGCTACGCTATTGCTGAGAAAGTGAGTGAAGTTCATTCCTGCATCTCCTGCCTGTGGATATTCTTGCTGTCTTTGTGCTGCCAAGCTAGCGTCATTTTCAATGTCAGCAGGGGCATGCGGGCAGTGTAAAAGAGGGAAGTGTAATAGGCGGAAGTGTAAAGGCAACGTCGCGCCGATTGCATGCGCAAGCCGGCTGGAGCGCACAATTTATGAAATGGTTACACAGTGGTGACAAAAAGTTTACAACTGGGCGAGGCTATTGGTATGGCATAACGGCTGTTGGCGTGAGTCCCAAGCGTTTGGCTCGGCGCGCGAAGTGGCTATCATCGAAGCGAGTGGTTGATAGACTGATCAGATGCTTTATCATCCTGACAAAGTTCTTGGTAGGTAAGCTGTAAAATTTCATCATATACATTTAAATTTAATAATTATCTTATTGGGTAAAACACCTGTGGTTATTTAGCTATGAAGCGATAAGCAATCAGGCGTTGCTTGTGGTGGCATTGGGATTAGCCAGCCGGCGTGTTCGGCGCTTCATTTGGCAACATCGTATCCACATTGCCATTTTTTTGAAATGTTACAATGCGAGACCTGACCCCGGCGTTTCCGGTGTTTTCTTCAAGGCGATTAGGTCGTGTTCGGTGAGCCATTGCCAGGTGCCTGGTGCGAGGTTGGCCGGTAGGGTATATCCGCCGATTGCATGCCGATGCAGCGCTTCGACGCGATTGCCTGCTGCTGCGATCATGCGTTTTACCTGGTGATATTTACCTTCTTGAATGGTGAGTAGTAAACGCCGTTCGGTCAGTGCTTCGCACTGTTTGGCGCGCAGTGGTGCCGGTTCGTCGTGTAGCTGCACGCCGCTGCGTAATTGCTCGATCAAGGCAGCAGAAAAATCATGTTTGCAGGTGACTAGATAAGTTTTGCCGATTTGTTTTTTCGGCGCAGTGTGGTCATGGATGAAACGGCCATCATCGGAAAAAAGCAGCAGGCCGGTGGTGTCTTGATCGAGCCGGCCGACGCTCTGCACGCCGCGCCGCACCAGGTATTCCGGCAGCAATGAAAACACACCAGGATGATCGCGCGGCTGTTGCGAACACTCATAGCCAGCCGGTTTGTGCAACGCGAGATAGGCGTGTGGGCGGTATTCGTAGGCAGTACCGGCGACGCTGAAGCGCAGGCCGTCGGGGACGAAATCTTGTTGCGGATCAGTCACCAGCACGGCATCTATCTGCACTTGCTGGCGGTGAATCAGTTGCTGGCAGTCGCGCCGGGTGCCGATGCCTTGCGATTGCAGGATACGAAATAGTTGCATGATTGCCTTAAATTGAGTTGCTGTAAATTGAGTTGCTGTAATTGTGTTCGCGCCCGGTTTGGCGCTGTAATAGCTGTATTTTAGTCAAATTTGTATTTGTAGGTCGGCTTAGCCCAGCGGGCGTAAGCCGACAATTTGCGACTTCGATGCGCTCCCCGGTGAGCATGCAAACTGTTAAGCTTCTTTAAGCCGCTGATGCGCGGTGCGTGCGGGGGCTGGCTTGCAGCTTGTTTAAACCTTAATCAAACCTTAAACCCTGTGTTAGCAATACTGAAAACTCAGTAAATATCGGCAACAATTAACCGTAATTAATCGCTAGTTACCATGACAACCTATGTGATCTTCATAGCCGCCTTGGTTTCCATCGCAATCATTAGAAATCAGGGGGTGGAGGCTGCGTTTCTAAAGTCGTGGATTCCGTTTTTTCTGTTAATGCCGTTCAGCTTCTTCGTCAACATTCCTGGTTTGCCTGACCCCAATTTCATGGAGGCTGCCATTCTGCCCATCCTCATTGTCTTGCTGATTGAGAAGAAAGATGAGATGAAATTCGGCCCGATGGAAATCCTCATTGCCACCTACCTTATATTGCGGGTGATCATGGATTTTATTAGTCGGGGATATGCTGATGCACAAAATTATGCATTCTTCTTGTTCTCGTCGCTGGTTGGGCCTTACTTGCTTGGGCGCTACGTCATTAATCGGCGTGCGATGGATGTGCAGACGGCGCGATATTTCGTGCTGATATTCGTTTTTTTGCTGCCCTTTTTTGTCTATGAAATGCTGTTCTGGATCAGCCCGATAATTAAGGTGATGCTGCCATTTTTCCCTTACGCAACACCGGCGATGTCGCTGCGTTATGGCGTTGCGCGCACCTTCGGCACCTTTGAGCATCCCATTCTGGCTTGCGTGATGATTGTGGCGGTTTACCGCTTGCATCGTTGGCTGAGTTGGATAGGCGTTTGGGATAAGCCGCAGACCGGCTGGTTGGGCTGGCTGGATAATATGACCCGCTGGACGCGCATTCCCCTTAAATACAAAATCTCAATTGTGTTGATCTTGATGGCGCTGATGACGATCTCGCGCGGCCCCTGGATCGGCGGAATTGCTGGCGCGGCGTTGACGGCGGTGGGCAATTTCAAGAATCGCAAACGTGCGCTGATCATTTTCCTGCTGCTGTTTGTGGTGGGGGCGGGGGGCGGCAAAATGGCGCTGGATAGCTACATTACGCCGGCGCAGGGCGAGGCGATTAGTGGCGAGGCGCTGACCATGCTTTATCGAAAAGAACTGGTTGAGCGTTACAAGGCTTATATGTTCGACAAAATGTGGACAGGCTGGGGGCTGACCACGCGGCCCAAAATCAAGGGCATGGAATCGGTTGATAACGCTTTTCTGGGTATGGCGTTGCAGCACGGCGTTTTGGCACCGGGCTTGTTCATCATCATCTTCGTTTATGCCATTGTTTCGCAGGTGCGTTTCGGCATGCGCTCCCCGCCGGGTGAGTCGCCAATTGGCTTTACATTTGCTGGTATCTACCTGGCGGCATTCATTTCATTTGCGACCGTTTACATGGGCTCGCAGACCGAACCGATGCTATTTTTGTTGCTGGGTTGGGGCGAAAGCATTAAAAATCGCGCTTTTGACCATCGACCTCTGCCGCCGAATAGCGCAAGTACTTCGCCGCATTTGGCGTCCAGCACGCAGCCTTTCCGTAAAATACTCTACTGAGCCACAAGATGACTGTTGCTTCTTTTTCTTCATGCAAGACGTTGGCGTTGACCCGCCGTGGGCCAATTGGGTTGGGGTTCACGTTGTTATGCACGTTATTACTGCTCTCCCTGTTGGCCTGCAATAAAACAGAGGAAGGAAATTCCCTTGCAAAAGCGCAAGCGAGCGGGAGTGTGAATCTGCCAACAGCGCCGCCCCCAGCGCCGGCCCTGCAGATTGAAGAAGCGGAATTTCAGCTTGGCCAGAACCGGTTGGGGGTTAATTTACCGCCGGTGTTCAGTTATTCCAACACGCCGATGTATGTTGATTTGATGCGTCAAGCGCGCCGGTTTGGTACGCCGTTGGCACCTTGGGATGAGAGAGCGCTGCTGGGCGCGGATGGCTGGCCGGTTGGCGATTTCGGCATCTTTCTGATGTCGAGCCAAAAAGGGTTGTCCAGCCTGGGTGGCACCTATACGCTGCGTTTTCGTGGCCAGGCGAAAGTGGCGGTGGTGGCTTCTCCCGGCAGCTTGGGGCCGCCGCAGGTTGATGCGGCCAGCGGCTTTACCACGATCAAGCTCACCTTGCCGCAGCCGACCGATCAACTCGCGCTGGCTTTTACCAGTACGCGCGGCTCGGTCAAGGACCTGAGCTTGATTCGACCTGGTTATGATGCAGAAAACCCGCCGCTCTTCACGCGTGAATTCCTCGACCACATTGCCCCGTTCAAGGTTGTGCGCCTGATGGATTGGTTGCGCACCAATAACAATCCAATTAGCCATTGGTCGCTGCGTGCAACGCCGGAAACAACGCATTACGCCTCGGAAAAAGGTGCGCCATGGGAAGATTTGATTGAATTGGCGCGCGTCGCAAACAAGGATTTGTGGATCAACATTCCCGGGCGGGCGGATGACCACTATGTGCAGAGCCTGGCCCGCTTGCTGCGCGACAAATTGCCACCGACCAGCAAGTTATACGTCGAGTACAGCAATGAGGTGTGGAACAGTATGTTCAAGCAGACGGAAGATAACCTGGCGGCGGCGGTCAGTGCGGTGGAAAGTAATCCGGATTCATCACTCAACTTCGACGGCAAGGGCAATCCGGATATCTGGAAAATCCGCCGTGTGGCGCAACGCGGCAAAGAAATCAGCGATATCTTTCGTGCTGAATTTGGCGATGCCGCCATGATGACGCGTGTGCGGCCGGTCTTCGCGATTCAAATTGTCAACACTTACAGCACTACACTGGCGCTGGATTACTTGGCGCGAACCTTTGGGCCGCCGAGCCAATATTTCTACGCGGTGGCCGGTGCGCCGTACTTCAACATGGGGCCGCTGCAGCGCAGCGATCATTTGACTGTTGAGCAAGTGCTCGCGGCGATGTCCGACTCCATTAACGCAATGCCAACGATCAGCAGCATGGAAAAAAATCTCGCGCTGGCACGCTGGTATCAGTTGCCTTTTATTGCTTATGAAGGCGGTGCCGACACCTTTGGCCCCGGCAGCCTGGAGGCGAAGAAGCGTGCCAGCCTGGACCCGAGGATGGAAACACTGTGCCGCACGCATCTCGATACCTGGTACTCGCATGGTGGCGGGCTGTTCATGTGGTTTACCGCCGGCGCTGGTAACTGGAATACCCCTTACGGTACATGGGAGCTGACGACGGATCTGGCTATTACCGATACGGCGAAAATTCGCTGTCTGCAGTCGGTGCTGAAAGGCCCGCCGCCACCGTTGCGCGGCCGCAATCCTGTGCCGGGGCGGATCGACGCACTCGCCTACGCCGGCAACGCGGCACCATATAGTGCAGCCAGTCGTGATGTGGTGCGCCATTTGCATACGGGTCGTCACCTCGACTATTTGGTGCTGGCCGCGCAAGCCGGTACTTATGCGGTGGTGCTGCATGCCGACGCTAAACAGTCGGGCAATTGGGTGGAAGTGTCCACCGCATTTGGTGCGCGCGCCGGCACGGTGGAGCTGCCTAAAACCGGTTGGGGCAGCCCGGCTGATTCGGCAGCGGTGAACATTCCGTTGCGGCAGGGTTTCAATACGGTGCGCTTGACCCTGCTTGCTGAAACTTCTGGATTTCAGTTGCGGCATCTGGACGTGCGCAAGGTGCCGGCGTTGCAGGAATAGCGTCATTTTGTTTGGCCGCACTAACGAACATGCAGCGTGGGTAGCACAAACAGTTTTCGCAAAGTTTTCAGTTAAGACACAAGTTGCTTTCTGCATTCGGTTGTAATGCGGCCATTGCCAACGAACCGAATGACTGCTGATGTCTGATTTTGCCCCACCCTCTCTGTTTGCGCTCCCTACCCCAACGGCTATGCAAGCCTTGGCGGGTTTGGGGAGCTGGGTGTGCGACACCCGCACAGACACGCTGCTGCTCTCTGCCTCGGCGGCGGTCATGCTTGCTGTTGCCAAGGTGGGCGAGGGCGCTGCAGCAGCCTTGCCGGAGCAGCCTACTCAGCCTACCCAGCCCACATATCTCTCACGCGCCGAGTTGCACGCCAAAATTCACCCGCTCGACCGGGCAGAAGTGGAGGCCTGCTGGCACGCCGCTTTATCCGGCCAGAGCTACGACATTGAATTCCGCTTGGGCAATGACTCGCACACTGCCGTTTGGATTTGGGAGAAAGTACAAGCCCAGGTGCAAACCCAGGTGCAAACCCAAGCCGGGCAAGCGGCCGGCGAGGCAAGTACAGCGACGGCGCTGATTTTCGGCGTGGTGCAGGATGTGACGCAGCGTCGCCACGCGGTTGCGCGTACCTTGGTGCGGGCAAATCATGACCCGCTGACCGGGTTGCCGAACCGCACGCTGCTGGCTGAACATTTGGATATGGCGATCCCCCTGGCGCGGCGCAATGGCCTTGGTTTGGCGGTGTTGTTCATCGATCTGGACCGCTTCAAACAGGTTAACGATGCGCTCGGTCATGCCATGGGGGATGAATTGTTGCGGCAAGTTGCGCAGCGCATGAAGGGCTGTTTGCGCGAATCGGACATGGTGGCGCGTCAAGGCGGCGATGAATTCATCGTCGTGTTGCAGGAGATCGGCCACGAAAGCGAGGCGGGTCTGGTGGCGCTGAAGCTGGTTGAAGTGCTCTGCCAGCCGTTCAGCTTGCACGGTACGCCGGCGTTTATTGGTGCCAGCATCGGCCTGACCCTTTTCCCGGAAGATGGCAGCGATGCCGAGACGCTGTTCTGCAATGCGGATATGGCCATGTATGCCGCCAAGGCAGCGGGTCGGCAGACGCTGCGTTTCTACGACAAAAACATGCATGCGGCGGCGGTGGCGCAGCATCAGATGGAAATCGAGCTGCGCCGCGCCCTGGCGGAACAACAGTTCTTGTTGCACTACCAGCCAATTTACGAAATGAGCGGACAGCGACCCTTTGCGGTGGAAGCGTTGATCCGTTGGCAGCATCCGCAACGCGGCCTGCTGGCACCGGATTTGTTTATCCCGGCGGCGGAGTGGAATGGCCTCATTCGTGAGATAGGCCATTGGGTGATTGAGGAGGCCTGCCAGCAGATGGCTGCCTGGCGAGCAGAGGGGATCGATCTGGTGATGTCCCTCAATATCTCTGCCCGTCAGATTCCGGATGGGTTGCCGCTCGACTGGCTCAGCGAAACGCTGGCTCACTATGACATTGACCCAAGCCGGCTGCTGTTTGAAATAACTGAAACGATGCTAGTCAGCGATTCGCCGGCCGTGCTGCGTTGGGTTGAAAAAGTGAATGCCTTGGGTATTCGCCTGGCGCTGGATGACTTCGGCACCGGCTATGCCTCGCTGGGTTTTTTGAGCAAGTTTCAGATGCAGCACCTCAAAATTGACCAATCCTTTATCCGCACGATGCATGAGCAACCGTCCCACTACGCGCTGGTCAAGTCGATCATCGACATTGGTTGCAACATGGGGTTGACGGTGACGGCGGAGGGCGTGGAAAACGCCGATGCGCTGCAATCTCTCTCCACCCTCGGTTGTCACTACGCACAAGGTTTCCATTTGGCCTACCCCATGTCGGCCGATGCGATCCATGCTTTATTTGTTTCACCCCCCACCCCTTAACCTTACCCACCCACCCACTTCTGATTAGGAGCTAACATGCGCATCAAACCGCTAATTTTGAGCTTGACCCTTGTATTCAGCCTAAGTGTGGCGCTGCCTGCCGCCGCTGCTGTGGTGGCTGACTGGGGCAAGGTGGTTACGCCTATAACCACTGAGTCCACCTTCTCGTTCGCGCAGTACGACATTGATAAGAATTTCACCGACCAGTATGCCTTCTCGCTGGAAGGTGAAGCTGGTGCAACCTACAGTGTCTCCTTCAACTTCGATACCTGTGGTCGCGGTTGTGGCAATCCAGATTTATCCTACGGGATTTACAATGCGAATGGGGGCTTGGTGGCGGTCACTGATGGCAGCAGCAGCATTAACCTGGCATCCGGTAATTACATGTTCCAAGTTAAGGGCACTGGCATGGGTTCTGGCAATAACGTGGACTACTGGGGCTCGGTGACGTTCACGGAGGCGACGCTGGTTTCGCCGGTGCCGGAACCCGGTAGCTTGTTATTGCTGGTGCCGGGTATTGCCTTGGTTCGTTGGATGAGCCTACGCCGGCGTGCGCAGATTGCGGGCACGACAGCGCCGCAATCACCCGCGCTCGCCTACGCAGCAGCCTGATATGCCCCCTGACATTCCGCCTGATATACCCACTGACATGACCCTGACGCCGCGGCACAGTTTCAGGCGATTTCCTGTACTGGTCACGTTTGCTCTGGTCACCGCCGGCCTGCTTCTTTCGGCCTGTGGTGAGCCGGGTGGCGGTTCGGCTGACTCTCAAGTCATTGCGCAGGTGAATGGCAGCGAGATATCCATGCTGCAGTTCGACAGCGCTTTGCGCAGGGTCGGGGTGACTGCACCTAACGTCGCGCTGCGTAAGGAAATTTCTGAGAAGTTGGTCGAACGTGAATTGGCTATGCAAGAAGCTTTGGCCAACAAATTTGATCGCCAGCCTGACGTGATGTTGAAGTTGGAGGAAGCCCGCCGCGATGTGCTGGCCGCCGCATGGGCAGAACGGATTGCGGCCGACTCCGCCCGCCCGACCGACACCCAAATTGGCCGTTATTACACAGATCACCCTGCGCTGTTTGATCAGCGCAAGATTTATCGCTTGCGTGAAGCTGCCTTGCCTGCCGACTTGCCGGTGATGGAAGAGGTCAAGCGTCGCTTCAGTCAGCGGCAGCCGATGCCGGAGGTGATTGCCTGGCTTCGTCAAAATAAACAGGCGTTTAACGAGCAGGTGGTGATTCGGGCCGCCGAGCAATTGCCAATTGAGTCGCTGGCGCGGCTAAATGCTGCCGCCGAGGGGGAAACGGTGTTGTTTGAAAGCGCGCGTGGCGTCATGGCTTATCAGGTGATTAGTGTGCAGCTGGCCCCGGTTAACTTTGAGACGGCTAAACCGATCATCAGCGACTACCTGCGCAAGCAAGCGGGCAAAAAAGCGGTGCTGGCCGAGATGCAACGTGTGCGTGGCCGCAGTGAAATCAGCTATTTAGGTGAATTCTCAACGCTGATGCAGACACCGGCGGTCGCTCCTGCCACCACGCCTGCCACCGCTTCTGCCACCGCTTCTGCCAACACTCCTACCACCACGCCAGCACGCTAAAATGGAAAACCAGAAGCCTGCCCGCTTGCCCGCATGGGCCAACCTGTCGGCTTTTTTGCCGATCCTGCCGATCTTGCTCGGTTTAGCCGCCCTCTATGGGCCCAGCTACGATTTGCTTGCCGCTTCGCTGTGGCAAGAGAGCGATCAAGCGCATGTGCCGTTGGTTGCGCTGGTTGTGGCGGGGCTATTCTGGCAACTGCGTCAGCCGCTGGCCGCTTTGCCGATCGCCGCCCGACCTTGGCTGGCAACGCTGTTCATGCTGATCGGCCTGGTGATCTTATTGTCTGGGCAGTCGGTGGAGAGCGCCTTCATGATTATGCTTTCGCAGATTCCGCTGCTGGCCGGCATCTTGCTGTTCATGATCGGCATGGCTGCCGTGCGCGTGGCCTGGTTTCCTTTGTTGTTTCTGGTTTTTATGGTGCCGGTGCCCGGCATGTTCATTGATGCGTTGACCGGCCACCTCAAGGAGTGGATTTCGCTCATTGTGGAGAATTTGCTGTATTGGCTGGATTATCCGGTAGCGCGCAATGGCGTGGTGCTGACGGTGGGGAAATACCGCATGTTAGTGGCTGACGCCTGTTCCGGTTTGCACTCAATGGTTTCGCTTACTGCGCTGGGCAGCTTGTTTATTTATCTGATCCACCGACCCTCGTGGCGACATAACACGCTGATGATGCTGAGCGTGTTGCCGATTGCTTTTGCTGCCAACTTGTTACGCGTGCTTGCTTTAGTGCTGATTACCTATCACTTCGGCGATGCTATGGGTCGCGTGGTGCATGAGGCAACCGGCACGCTGGTCTTTATTGCCGCACTGATACTGCTGTTTGGCTTCGACGCCCTGTTGGTCTATGCGGCGCGTTTGTTACGGCGCGGGGGGCGCACATGAATACTGCTGAAATGACCAGCCGTAGTGGGCGGGCATGGCGGCTTGGCTTGTTGTTGTTGGCCATGGCGGCGATTTCGTTCTTTCTGCGCCCGGGCAGCGATCCTGTCAACGCCGCCGAATCAGCCCGGCGTATCGACCTTGACCGCTTGATCCCCGCCGAATTTGCCGGCTGGCAGTTGGAAGCCGCCAGCAATTTGCAACCGCTGATACCCGATCTTGAAGCGAAGGTGGAAGCCGCCTATGGCAGCACGCTCGGCCGCACCTATATTAATCAAGAGCGGCAGCGCGTAATGCTGTCCATTGCTTACGGCAACAACCAGCTCACCGAACGGGTGCAAGCCCATCGTCCGGAGTATTGCTATCGGGCGCAGGGTTTTACCTTGTCGGCAGCGACGGATGGTCGTTTGGCTACGGTGGCAGGCACTTTGCCGATTCGGCGGCTGCACGCGGCCAGTCCAGGACGAAGCGAGCCGATTACTTACTGGTTAACGATAGGCGATCAGGCGGTGTTGCCGGGCTTGAAGCGCAAGCTGGCGCAGTTGCGTTACGGGCTATCCGGCGAAATACCGGATGGCTTGCTGGTGCGCGTCTCGTCGATTGATCGCGAC
Organism: uncultured Thiobacillus sp.; assembly: GCA_964462255.1. Lineage (GTDB taxonomy): Bacteria > Pseudomonadota > Gammaproteobacteria > Burkholderiales > Thiobacillaceae > PFJX01. Next base: position 16,907 of record CAYWXO010000039.1, read on the forward strand.
GATGCCGCCGCTTATGCCCTGCACGACCGTTTTATTCAGTCTTGGTTAGCGGCGGTTGATGGGGATGTGCGCACCCAACTGGCCGGGCTGCCGTCCCCTGACCTGTAAAGGAGAGTCTGCATGAATGCCCTACCTTTGGTTTCCGTCGTGGTCATCGGCCGTAATGAAGGGGCACGCTTGCTACGCTGCCTTGATTCGATCTCCGCCATGCGGCAAGACGGTTTTAGCTGCGAAACGATCTATGTTGATTCCGCCTCCACCGATGCGAGTGTGGCTGACGCTGCCGCGCGTGGCGCTAAAGTCATCACTTTGCAGCCAGATCGACCCTCGGCGGCACTGGGCCGCAATGCGGGCTGGCGTGCCGCCGGCGGTGAGTTTGTCTTGTTTTTGGATGGCGATACGGTGCTGCACCCCGAGTTCGTCGCCCGCGCGCTGGCCAGCATGGCCGACCCGCAGGTGGCAGTGGTTTGGGGGCACCGTCGCGAGATGCACCCAGAGCAATCAATTTATAACCGGGTCCTGGATTTGGATTGGGTGTATCCGCCGGGCCCCAGCGAATTCTGCGGCGGCGATGCCCTGATGCGGCGCTCGGTTCTGGCGGCGGTGGACGGCTTCGACGCAACGCTGATCGCCGGCGAAGAACCTGAGCTGTGCCGCCGCATCCGCGCCCGCGCCTGGCTTATCCAGCATATCGACGCCCCCATGACCCTGCATGACCTGGCGATTACCCGCTTTGGCAGCTACTGGAAGCGTGCTTTCCGCGCTGGCCACGCTTACGCCGAGGTGTCCAGCCGCTTCCGCGACAGTGCAGATCCGCTCTGGCTGGCCGATAGCCGGCGCAATTGGCTGCGGGGCAGTGTGTTACTGGTCAGCCCCGTCCTTTTGCTCGCCGCGCTGGCTCAGCCGGCGCTGTTTTTCGCCTTGCTGGGCGCGGCTACGTTGCTGCTGGCACGCAGCACATGGCGCTGTCGTTGGAAGGACCCCAACTGGGTGACTTGTTTTTATTACGCGCTGCATTCACAGTTCCAGCAGATTCCCATCTTGATCGGCCAATTGAGCCAATATCGCGATGCGCGTCGCGGCAAACAACGCCGCTTGATTGAATACAAACCGCCGGTTTAACCTAAAAACCGCAGTTGGCCACGAAAATGACACGAAAATGACACGAAAAAACCACGGCAAACAGTATTGCTCCACGGCTGCAAAGTCGGGTACGGCGCATCCTGTGCTGGGGCTGGTTGATAAATTCGGCATCACCCCTCCTGCCTAGCGGGGGCGGGGCAAAATAAGGAAACACCATGTCACGCCAATTTAATACCGCAGGCCCCAGTAAGCCGAACCGGCATTACATGCTTGATCCCTTAATACGTATTGATGCAGAAGAAATCGAATCGTTGATTGACAACGAGCGCTACTTTGTCCTGCATGCGCCGCGCCAGACCGGTAAAACCACGTGTTTATTAG
>CAYWXO010000040.1:0-18095 GCA_964462255.1 uncultured Thiobacillus sp.
ATCCATCTGAGCTACGACCGCACGGGGAAATTTCATGACTCAACAAAAATCTGCTTGGAAAAATTTAACCAGCAATCTAACAAGCAAGATCAATCAAGAAGAACCAACAAGTTGCAAATCATAGCACAGCAGGCGTTTAGTTGGCTGACTAAAACCCTTATAATCACGCCGTTTTCCAACCTTGACTTGAGTCCGCGACATGTCCGATCACCTGCAGATGACAAAAACAACCCCGAAAGATTTTATCGCCGCCACGCTTGGTGGTTTATTTGCGCCGGGGTTAACCATTTTTATGATAGTGATGTTGTTCTTGGGGGTGCAGAACAATATGGGCGAGACCGATCCCGCTTCGATTAGTGAGCAGGCGGTGCGTGAAAGGGTGCAAGCTTTCGGCACCTCGCTGGCGGTTGATCCCAATGTGCCTAAAGTTGAGTTGACTGGCGAGCAGGTTTACAACGAGGTGTGTGCTGGCTGTCATGCGTCGGGTGCTTTGGCTTCGCCCAAATTTAAGGAGGGGGCTGATTGGGGTAAGCGCGTAGCACAGGGTTATGAATCTTTGCTGAGCAATGCAATCAAGGGCATTAACAAGATGCCGGCCCGCGGTGGCGATCCCGATTTGACCGATATGGAAGTTGCGCGTGGTGTCGTTTATATGACTAATGCGGTCGGGGCTAATTTCCAGGCGGTGTTGAAAAAAGAAGTGGAGCCGAGCGAAGCTGATTTAGCAAACGGTCAGGTGGTTTACGCCGCTAATTGTGGTTCCTGTCACGATACGGGCATGACCGGTGCGCAGAAACTGTCCGATGCGCAAGCGTGGGGGCCGTTGCTGAAAGAAGGTAAAGAGTATCTTTATGAGGCGGCAATCAAGGGGAGTTTTGGTGGCCCGGCGAAAGGCGGTAATTTGAAATTGTCCGATGCTGACACCAAACTGGCCGTTGATTACATGGTGGCGCAGGCAAAGGTTGCGGTTGCCGCGGTAAAGAAGTAAGTCTCCAAAGTAAGTAAATAAAAAACGCGGCTGTGAGCCGCGTTTTTTTATGACCAAATCAATGCTGCGAGTAAGATTTTAGTGCCCGGTTAACCGAGAAGTAAGCGCCTAACCAGCCTAAAAGTGTGCTGCAGCCGAGCAGCACCAACAATTCAGCGATGCCCAGATTGCTCAATGCAAACGTAGCGCCATAGGCGAGGGCAACTTGGGCAACGCTGTTTTCGATGAAATAACCGCCAAGCAAGATAATCAACCAGCCGGTAATTCCGCCGATCAAGCCTTGAATGCTGCCGAAATAAAGGAAAGGGCGGCGTATGAAGCGATCTGTTGCGCCGATGAGTTGCGCCACTTCAATTTCATCTTCCTGTGCGTAAATTTGTAAGCGTATGGTATTGGCGGTGATGGCGGCGAGGGCTAGGCCCAGCAAGGTAGAGAGCAGGAAAACAAGACTATTGCCGAGTCCCATGAGGGCGGAAAGTCGTTTGATCCAGTCGGCATCCATGACAACTTGTTGGGCTGCTTCTATTTCATTCAATTGCTTATGCAAAGCTTCCAGCGCGGCTGGGTTGCTGTTTTTCGGCGTGATGATCAGCGTATCGGGCAGGGGGTTGCTGGGCAAACCTGCGGTGATGTCGGCCAAACCGGCGCTTTCCAGTTTTTTGATACCGTCTTCTTTGCTGATAAAGCTGACATGGGCAATATCGGCATGCTTGGCCAGCTCGGCAGCGAGTGATTTGCTTTCTGCCGCCGTGACTTCTGCTTTGAAGAACAGGGTGAGCTCAACTTGCGGTTTGATTCCGCCGACAGCACGGTCCACATTGCTGAGCAGAACGTAAAGTCCACTGGGCAGTGCAACGGCAACGCCGATGACCAAGAGCGTGAAGAGGGTGGCTAAGGGCGCATCGAAAAAACGATGCGACGCAATTTTGAGGCTGTGTAAATGGTGAGCGAGCCAAGCTTTCATGCCTGAAGTTTTCCGTATGCAAGGTTGACCGCGCGGCCGCCATAGCGGCGGATCAGATCTTGATCGTGCGTTGAGATGACCAAGGTGACGCCGACTTCGTTAAAAGCTCTGAACATATCCATGATGTCGCGGGCATAGGCGTCATCCAGGTTGGCGGTAGGTTCATCAGCCAGCACCAGTGCGGGACGGCTGACGATGGCGCGGGCGATGCATAAACGTTGCTGTTCGCCGCCGGAGAGCGTGATGGGGCGGGTTCTTTCTTTTTTTAATAGGCCAACTTTGTCGAGGGCGGCGCGCACACGTTTGGCGGCATCTGGCCCGGTCATGCCTTGAATGTGCAGCGGCAGCAGGACGTTGTCGAACAAGCTGCGGTCGTAGAGCAACTTGTGATCTTGGAATATCAGGCCGATGTTGCGACGAAAGAAAGGCAGGGCGGCACGTTTCATGCGGCCGACGTTTTGTCCGTTGACAACAATATTGCCGCTGGTCGGCCGCTCAATGGCGGCGATTAATTTGAGCAGTGTGCTTTTGCCTGCGCCGGAATGGCCAGTCAGAAAAACCAGCTCGCCTTGATGGATTGTCAGCGAGAGATTAGAGACGGCTTCATGCCCGCCGGGGTAGCGTTTGGTGATGTCAGAGAGTTCGATCATGCAAACAAGGCATCCACGAATTCAGCAACTTGAAACGGTTGCAAATCTTCTAAACCTTCGCCGACGCCAATATAGCGCACCGGAACCGGCTGTTTTTTCGCTAAAGCGGCAATAACACCGCCTTTGGCCGTGCCATCGAGTTTGGTCATCACCAAGCCGGTGAGGCCTAATGCTTCATCAAATGCTTTAACTTGCGCCAATGCGTTTTGGCCGATGTTGGCATCCAGCACCAGCAATATTTCATGCGGTGCGCTGGGGTCGGCTTTTTGAATCACTCGTTTGACCTTGCGAATTTCATCCATCAAATTTAATTGCGTAGGCAGGCGGCCCGCGGTATCGGCGAGCACCACGTCAATGCCGCGCGCTTTCGCCGACTGAATGGCGTCGAAAATGACGGCGGCTGGGTCGCCCCCTTGCGAGGCGATAACTTCAACTTTATTGCGTTTGCCCCATTCGGCTAATTGTTCACGCGCCGCGGCACGAAAGGTGTCACCGGCGGCCAGTAACACACTCTTACCTTCCGCTTGATAGCGGCAGGCCAGTTTGCCGATGGTGGTGGTTTTGCCAGCCCCGTTGATGCCGGCCAACATGATGACGAAAGGCCGCGCGCTGTTGATATCCAGCGGTTTTTCCAAAGGGGCCAGCAGGATTTTCAGCTCGTCTTTTAACGCGGCTTTCAGTTGATCCGCATCGGTCAGTTTGTCCTTTTTGATGCGAATACGCAGTTGTTGTATGAGATGTTGCGTGGCATCAACGCCCACGTCGGCGGAAAGCAAGACACTTTCCAGCTCTTCGAATAGCGCCTCATCAATTTTTGCGCCGCCACCAAACAGCGTCGCAATTTGCCCGGTTAACGCGCCGCGCGTTCGGGACAAGCCTTGTTTGAGCCGTTGCGCCCAAGATAATCGGGGCGCTGCTGCCTCGGTCACTGATTCTGTCACTGAAGCAGCAATCGATTCGGGGGCTGTGGTGATGACAACCTCGGCAACCTCAGCAACGATTGCCATGGTGTCCACCTCGTCAGCCGGCTGAGTCGCGGGGACGAAAGATGCTTCAACCTCTGCCGGAACAGGGTCGGGTTTACGGGATTTTTTGAAGAAACTAAACACGGAAGGAGTCGGTCATTGGCTGCGCAAATACTGCATTGAGTTCCTAGAAATTCTATCATGCGAGCCCTTTCTATATGATCCCTCCCTTTATGAAACGAACCCGTGGCATTTTCGCTGTGACCCTGACGATAAGTGTGGCCGTTGCCATGCTGTCGTCGCCTGTGCTTGCTGACATTCGCATTGAGTTTCGCAATGACATTGCTGAACAAATACTGCCGAATGGATTGAAAGTGGTGGTTAAACGCGACCGTCGCGCGCCGGTGGTGGTGTCACAAGTCTGGTATCGCGCTGGCAGCATGGATGAAAGTTATGGCGCAACCGGCGTAGCGCATGTGCTTGAACATATGATGTTTAAAGGCACGCAAGACGTCCCTGCCGGCGAATTTTCTAAACGTATTGCCGCGGCCGGTGGGCGTGAAAATGCGTTTACGTCGCGCGATCACACCGCTTATTTTCAGACCTTGCAGAAAGATCGGCTTGAATTGGCGCTGAAGCTGGAGGCGGATCGCATGGCTAACTTGGTGTTGTCGCCGGACGAATTTGCCAAGGAAATCAATGTGGTGATGGAAGAACGCCGCTTACGCACGGAAGATAATCCGCAAGGAAAGCTATATGAAGCGCTGATGGCGACGGCCTATCAATCACATCCGTATCGACATCCGGTAATTGGCTGGATGGATGATTTGAAAAATATGACCGTTCACGATGCGCGGCGCTGGTATGAAAATTGGTATGCGCCGAATAACGCGACGTTAGTGGTGGCCGGCGATGTCGATCCGCAGCAGGTGATGACTTGGGCGCAGCAGTATTTTGGTGGCATTCCCAGTCGCGCACTGCCTGAGCGCAAGCCGCAACAAGAGCCGCCGCAGATGGGTGCGAAGCAAGTTATCGTGAAAGCGCCGGCGAAATTACCGGTGGTGGCTTTGGTGTGGCAAGCGCCGCGCTTGAGTGATCCCGCTAATGACTGGGAGCCGTATGCGTTGGAAATTCTGGCTGGCGTGTTGGATGGGCATGAATCGGCGCGCTTGAATCAATCGTTGGTGCGCGATCGACAAATCGCGCATGAAGCCAGTGCCGGCTACGATGCGATTGCGCGCGGACCGGGAATGTTTTCGTTAGATGCGTCGCCGGTGGAGGGTAAGTCGATCGCTTTGGTGCAGGCCGCGTTGAAGGATGAAATTGCACGTCTGATTGCGGAGGGAGTGAGCGACACGGAATTGAGTCGCGTCAAGGCGCAAGTGCTGGCGAGTCAGGTTTATCAGCAAGATTCTCTTTTTTATCAGGCCATGCAAATTGGCGAGTGGACGACGGCTGGTTTGGATTACCGTGCGCGCGATACGCGTTATGCCAAGCTGAAAGCGGTGACGGCTGAACAAATCCGCGCGGTGGCGAAAAAATATCTGGTGGATGATCGGTTGACGGTCGCAATTCTTGATCCGTTGCCGATGCCGGAAGGTCAGCCGGCATTTCAACGCAATTTAATTGGAGGCCGTCATGAACGCTAATTCCGTGGTCGTTAAATTTTCCTTGCTACTGCTGGGCATTCTTTTTTTCGCCTCCAACGTGTGGGCGGGCTTGAATATTCAGCATTGGCAAACGGCGCAGGGTGCGCGCGTGGTGTTTGTCGAAAATCATGATTTGCCAATGTTGGATATCAGTGTTGATTTTGCCGCCGGCAGTGTGCGCGATAGCCGTGAAAAGTCTGGCTTGGCGAATTTGACGCGGCACCTGATGAAACTGGGTGCCGGCGTTTATTCCGAACGTGATATTGCAGAAAAACTGGCGGACGTCGGTGCCGTCATGTCGGGTCGTTTCGATACTGAACGGTCGGGTTTTTCTTTGCGTACCTTGAGTGGTGCAAACGAGCGTGAACAGGCCGTGGCCGTGTTGGCGGCCGTGTTGGCGCAACCGCATTTTGATGCCGGTGTGCTGGATCGAGAAAAATCGCGGGTTGTTGCCGGCCTGGAAGAGGCGGCGACTAAGCCAGAAAGTATCGGCGAGAAAGCGTTTCAAGCCGCGTTATACGGCGAACATGGCTATGCGTTGAACGAAGGCGGCGAGGTGGCGACGGTTAAAGCGCTGTCGCAGTCTGATTTGGCTAATTTTTATCGTACCCATTACCGCGCAAAAAATATGGTGATTGCGTTGATGGGCGATGTAACACGCGGGCAAGCAGAAGCCATCGCCGAGCGTTTGGCGGCCGATTTGCCACCGGGTGAGGCGTCGCCACCCATAGCAGAAGTTCAGATCAAGGTGATCGGCGAAGCGCAGGTGATTCCGCATCACGCTACGCAAAGTCATTTGATGCTGGGCTTGCCCGCTATCAAACGGGAAGATCCGGAATATTTTCCGCTGCTGGTTGGCAATTATGTGCTGGGGGGTGGCGGTTTTGATTCTCGCTTGATGCAGTCAATTCGTCAGAAGAAAGGGCTGGCCTATAGCGTTTACAGCTATTTTTCGCCGATGCAGAGCTGGGGGCGGTTTCAGATTGGTTTGCAAACTAAACGGGATGCCACGCAGGACGCTCTGTTGACCGCACGCGAAGAACTGACTCGTTATTTGGCGGAAGGGCCGACCGAGGCGGAGTTGACGCAAGCTAAAAACAATATGATTGGCGGTTTTCCGTTACGCATTGATAGCAATCGGAAAATTTTGGAATTTTTAAGCATGATCGGCTTTTATCGCTTGCCCTTAGATTGGCTAGAGACCTATTCAGCCAAGGTCGATGCGGTGACGCAGGAAGATATTTTGCGTGCTTTCCGTGCGCGCGTAATACCAACGGCGATGATGACGGTGATTGTGGGCGGGCAAACCGAAGGCGCTGGGGCGGAGCGCGCTGAAGCTAACAGCGATGCATCGCGTGCGCGGTGAGAGGTCCGGTGAAAATTCGGTGAAAAGTTCAGTACGCAATACCGTTCGTATCGTGGGTGGCGAATATCGCAGCCGACTTTTGCCTTTCCCCGATGCAGAGGGCTTGCGGCCGACACCGGATCGGGTCCGCGAAACGCTATTCAATTGGTTGGGCCAGCGTTTACACGGCTTGGTGTGTTTAGATGCTTTTGCCGGCAGTGGCGCGTTGGGGTTTGAAGCAGCATCGCGCGGCGCGGCGCGGGTGGTGATGCTGGAACGCGATAGCAAGGTGCGCGAGGCGTTGCAGCAGAACCGGACGCGCTTGGCTGCTGAGCGCGTGGAGATTCAACAGTATGATGCGCTGAGCTACCTCGCGCGAGCGGGTGAACTGTTCGATGTGATCTTCCTTGACCCACCGTTTGACAGTGCTTTGCTGGTCCCCGCGTTGAAAAGTGCGAAGACGCGCCTGCGAGCCGGCGGTAAAATCTACGCGGAATCGTCTGCGCCATTGAATTTGCAGGATTTGGACGGATTGTCCGTCTTGCGGCAAGGTCGAGCTGGCCTTTCTCATTTTTGTTTATTGGAGTGGTTAGCTTGAGCCTGGTTAACAATAACTTATTGACTGCTTCACATCGGGTCATTGCGCCGCGGGTCATTGTTTATCCAGGGACGTTTGATCCCATGACCCGTGGGCATGAAGATATTATTCGGCGCGCTTTGAAGTTGTTTGATGAGGTCATTGTGGCGGTGGCAGACAACGCGCCGAAGCAACCTTGCTTCAGCTTGGTTGAACGGGTGGAATTGGCCCAGCAAGTTCTCGCTGAATTGCCGGGCGTCAGCGTTTTGCCGTTCAACGGTTTGCTGGTCGATTTTGTGCGTAACCTGGGCGCACACATGGTGTTGCGTGGTTTGCGTGCGCTGTCGGATTTTGAATTCGAGTTTCAGTTGGCCGGCATGAATCGGCGCTTGGACCCGGAGATGGAAACTGTTTTTCTCACGCCGGCAGAACAACATATGTTTGTTTCTGCCAGCATGGTGCGCGAGATTGCGCGTTTACACGGAGATGTTTCACCGTTTGTCCATCCCGTGGTAGCGGCGCAACTGGCGACTCGATTTGCTTAGTTGGCTTCTTAGTTTGCTTAACAGTAAGGAAAAGGAAATTCTATGGCTTTAATGATTACCGATGAATGCATCAATTGTGATGTTTGCGAACCAGAATGTCCGAACGATGCCATTTCGCAAGGTGAAGACATTTATATTATTGATCCGAATAAATGTACCGAATGCGTTGGGCACTTTGATACGCCGCAGTGCCGTGAGGTGTGTCCGGTAGATTGCATTCCGCTCAATCCAAATTACGTGGAAGACAACGCGCAACTCATGGCTAAGTACGAGCGATTGATTGCAGCCAAGTAGGGCGTTCGTTGAGGTTGGTTAGAAGGCCGTGCCGTGTTGACTGGGAGTCCTGTTCAACACTGCACGGCCTTGTGTTGTTTTACGCCGCCGCCGATGATGTTTTAAGCTGCCGCAGCTAAGGCCGATTTGATGTCATTCGACAGCGCAGTTAGTTCATCCCGTTGACGGTTGACTTCAATGAGCATCAGGTTAAGTTCACCAATGCGGTCTTCGAGGGTGTCGGCGGCTTTATGAATGCGTTTGACGCTGTCGAGACGGCGGCGTAATTGCATTTGATGTTCGCGCACCTGACTTTCCATCGGCGACATGACTGCCTTCAACCAGTTTTCAGCATCCTTGTTCAAAATATCGAAGGTGTGGACGACACGGGTGGCCAACGTTTCAAAGAAGCGGGAGGTTAGCGTGTGTTGCTCGGTGGTGAGAAACGTGTAGAAATTATTGAATTGCTGGTTGTAGGCTTCTTCCAGACGTTGCATTTCTTTGCGATAGCGCAGCATGGAAAAAGGCGGGATGTTGATCAGGTTGAGACCATGTTCAAGATTTAATTTTTGGTACATGGCATCCATCATTTTGTTGATTTCTTCAATTTGGTCGTTGGCTACGTCGAGATGTTGGTCAATGCGTTTGAAGAAATTGCTCATGGCGTCGCGGATGCCCTTGGTGAAGCGACTTTTCTCCATGCTTTCGCGGGCGAGACGCACTTCATCTCGCAACACATCCATGCCAATTTGCGAGAAAAGCTTGATGCTCTGCTGCGAATAAACCGAGCGCAGCGCTTGAAATTGTTGCAGGCCGTGCTCAAAAGTCGCTTTGTCCGCCGTGATTTTGGCCATGATGTGGCCGACCACATCTTCATTTTTGCCCTGTAAGCCCTTTAATTCATTGAGTTGTTCTTCAACACCGCGTTGCCGCGCCTCAATCAGCGTGAGGCTGTTATCCAGCAGATCACCGAGTTCGGCTTCGGTTTGTTCGCGCACAATGGCTTGCTTGGATGAAATCAATTCCACCGATAACGCCTGTTCAAGCGCGGTCAGGCGGCTGCGATCCAACAGCGCTTGGTCACCATTAATTTTGCCAAGTAAGCCTTTTTGCGCCGAAACCGGGTAAATCTGACTTTCGTCGATTTCTAGCAGCGCAGCGCACGACGTCACTTGACGGCTGATCTCGGCGTCAATTTGCTCTTCTGTTTTTAGTTCGTCCCAGAGCCCATCAATTTTGTTGAGTGCAACCAAGCGGCCACGATTCTTGCCGCGCGCATAGATATGACTGCGCCAAACTTCAATGTCCGACTTGGTGACGCCTGTATCCGCCGCTAAAACAAACAAGACGGCATGCGCGTTGGGGAGCAAATTAAAAGTCAGTTCAGGCTCCACACCGATCGCGTTGAGGCCGGGAGTGTCGTACACCACCAGCCCCTTTTCTAAAAAAGGATGCGGAAAATTGATGATGGCGTGCCGCCAAGCGGGCACGGTAACGGTGCCATCGGCATTTTTATTCATGCTGGCCTGTGGGTCGTCTGGCAAGTAGAGACCGAAGCGGGTGGCTTCTTCCAGCGTGACAGTTTTGGTGCGGCACACTTCCTGCATGGCTTGCGCGACGTTATCGGCCGAGGTGGTGTCCATTGGCAAAACCGTCCATTCATCCGGATGATTTTTGTATTCGGTGATGGTGGCGTTGGAATTGCGCGTTTCTATCGGCAATAGTTCGATCAGCGGCGGCCGCGCTGCGTCGTATAGCAGTTCAGTCGGGCACATGGTGGTGCGGCCGGCAGTGGAGGGCAGGAGTCTCTGCTTCAGGTCTGATAGGAAGATCGCATTGATTAACTCGGATTTGCCGCGCGAAAATTCAGCGACAAAAGCAACATGCAGTTTGTCTTCCGATAAACGAGCCATTAAGTGTTGCAGTCGCAAGTCGCGTTGCGAGTCATTTAAATCTTCTTGGCTTAGCCAGGTGCGATAGGCGGCGATGCGATCAGAGAGTTCTGCGCGCCATTGGCTATACGCCTCTAAGTTTTGAACGAGAGATGGGCTGGTCATCAGTGTGCCTCTGGCGGAAGCTGAGTTGGGCTAAAGTGGGCGCTTCTTGGTGGGCGGCACTCTAGCATAAAGGCCGTTTCGAGAGGCGAATGGCAGGCAAAGCGGGTTAAAGGGGGACAAAGGGGGATAAATGCAAGACAACGGCAAGATAAAGACGGCCTTTAGCACGGTTGACAATGCGGGCAATAAAATGTGGAGCGCGCACTTTGCCGGATCAGTTGCACCGTGGTGCCGCAAATAAGGCAGGCGGCCTGATCGCGACCATAGACAAAATAACTTTGCTGAAAGTAGCCGGGTTGGCCGTGGCTGTTGACGAAGTCGCGCAGTGTGCTGCCACCGGCGGCGATGGCCTGCATCAAGGTGTTTTTTATCGCTTCGACCAAGCGGTGACAGCGCGGGAGAGTGAGTTCGCCTGCGGCAAGGCGCGGGTCGATGCCGGCGTGAAAAAGAGATTCATTGGCGTAGATATTGCCAATGCCGACTATAAGTTTGGCCTCCATCAACAATAATTTAATCGCGGTTTTACGGTTTTGGCAGAGCGCATGCAGGCTGTCGCCATTAAATTCGGCGGTGAGCGGTTCTATGCCGAGGTGAGCGATCAAAGGGTGTTGCGCTGGATTTTCACTCCAGAGCAGGGCACCAAAGCGACGGGGGTCGCGGTAACGCAGCAGGGTGTCATTGTCGAGTAGCAGGTCGAAATGATCATGTTTTTCTGTGGGGGTGGGGACGTGAGTGTTGGAAAAAGCGGTGGAAAAACCGGTGGCTGGACAGAGCCGCAAGCTGCCCGACATGCCGAGATGGATGATTAATCCGCCTTGGTCGAGTTGCATAAGCAGATATTTGCCGCGGCGGGTGAGGTGATGGATGGTTTGATGACGGGTTAAGGCATCCAGATCGGCAGGAATAGGCCAGCGTAAACGGAATTCCCTGACATTTGCGCCAAGCAGAGTTCGGTTTTTTAAGTGCGGGGTGAGTCCCCGACAAACGGTTTCAACTTCAGGAAGTTCGGGCATGGTGTTCCGGTTAGTAAAAAGGGGAATTTTGCTGCTTACATTCGTTGCCCACATTCATCATAAAACGAGCGTAATAAAGGCTGGCAACTTCCATGATAGGGAGCGGTCTTGCATAATGCGTTGAATCATTACGGATACGAGTCATGTCCTCTAAATCATGGGTTAAGGTCAGTTTGTCAGCGGTGTTGACGGCATCATTGACCGCGTGTGCGCAGTCACCCGGTATTACAACGCCTGCTTCATCGCAACCGCAAGCAACGCAAGCAACGCAAACAGCACAAACAATACAAGCACCGGAGGCATCGGTATCGACTAGCACACAAAAAAAGAATGAGCTGACATCGCAAGTGCTGTACCAGTTTTTGCTGGGCGAGATCGCCAGCCAGCGCGGTGAACTTAAACTATCCGCCGAGACTTATGCTGATTTGGCCGCGCGAACTCAAGATGCGCGGGTTGCCAAACGTGCGACTGAATTAGCGCTGCATGCACGTCTTTCCAGCTTGGCGTTAAAAAATGCGCGCTTGTGGTATTCATTGGAACCCGGATCGGCCAAAGCCACGCAAACACTGGCTTCTTTGTTGGTCAGTAGCGGTCATTTGTCGGAAGCGAAGCCCATTTTACAGGCTTGGCTTAAATCGGCCGGGGATGGCAAAGCCGCTGATGGCAAAGCATTTATGCAATTACATGGTTTGATGGCTAAACAGAAAGATAAGCAGGCCGCGTACGATTTTATGGCGGAGGTCTTGCGCGATTTCCCCAGCGTGCCGGAAGCGCATTTTGCGCTGGCTCAGTCTGCTTGGGGAGCCGGCAATGCGCTGAAGGCACTGGCTGAACTGGATGAGGTTATGCGGCTTAAACCGGGCTGGGAAGCGGCACCATTGTTTAAGGCGCAGATTTTGCAGCAAGAGGGCGGTGACGCGGATGCACTGGCATTTTTTCAAAAATATCTAGCCGATTGGCCGGATGAAAGAGAAATACGCCTGGCCTATGCGAAGCTGCTGGCGCGCACCTCAAGTTTTGCAGATTCGCGGAAACAATTTGAATGGTTAGCGAAGGAAATGCCGGATAACCCGGAGAATCATCTTGCTATTGGTTTGATTGCCATGCAAACGGAAGATCTGGACAGCGCCGAGGCGAGTATTAGCAAAGCGTTACAGCTCGGGCATCCGGATGAAGGTGGCGTGCGTTATCACCTTGGGCAATTGGCAGAAATACGCGAACGCTTGGAGGATGCATTAACGTGGTATCAATCCGTGCAGAAGGGGCGGGTGTTTGATGCGAAATTACGAACGGCAATATTGTTGAATAAGCTAGGCAGAACTGAGCAGGCTCAGGATGTGCTGACCGGTTTGCAGCCGAATGATGACGCTGCACGGGTGCAGTTGGTGCAAACTGAAGCGTTGATTATGCGGGAAAGTAAAGACTACGCGGCGGTTGTGGCGGTGCTGACGAAAGCGCTGGAGAAATTGCCCGATAATCCTGATTTACTTTACGACCGGGCAATGGCCGCAGAAAAGTTGAATCGCCTTGATATGGTTGAGGCAGATTTACGGAAATTAATTAAAATAAAGCCAGATTATGCGCATGCTTACAATGCGCTGGGTTATACGCTGGCGGATCGCACAGTCCGCATCGCAGAAGCGCTTGATTTGTTGGAAACCGCGATCAAGCTAGATCCAGATGATCCGTTCATTCAGGACAGTATGGGCTGGGCTTTGTTTAAAGCGAAACGCTATGAAGAAGCGCTTGATTACTTGTGGCGCGCGCATAAAGCTAAGGCAGACCCCGAAATTGCAGCCCATTTGGGCGAAACACTGTGGGCGGCTGGTAAGAAAGCCGAGGCACGCCAGATTTGGGAGGCGGCATTGAAAAAGCATCCCGAAAATGAAAGTTTACGGGAAACCACGTCGCGCTTATTGCCTTGATTACCCTAATTATCTGATGATTGTTTAACCATGATTTTCCAAGTAGGGCACTACCGCATGGCGGTTTTGGGGTTGGTTTTGAGTCTGTCAGGGTGTACACATTGGCCAGGCTTTTCGCAAGAAGCACAGCCTGTCTTGATGAACTTGCCAGCGAAGTTCATTGATTTTCGCTTGGAAGGTCGCGTCTCAGTCAAGGCGGGTGAAGAGTCATTTTCTGGCGGTATGCGCTGGCATCGCGAAACATTAAAAGAAGAATTGCTATTGCGCACGCCGTTGGGGCAAGGGGTGGCAGAGATACGGAAAGCGGCAGCAGGGATGGAGTTGACCAATAGCGAGGGGCGCATCTATCGCGCGCCAGATATTGATACGCTGGTAAAACAGGCGATAGGGCTTGAACTGCCATTGCGCGGCTTGGCTTGGTGGGTGGTTGGCATGCCACGACCAAACGTGGAATATCGCGCCAAGCCAGATTCAGACGGTCATTTGGGTGAGTTGCACCAAGATGGTTGGCAAATATTTTTTAGCCGATACGAAGAGCATGCCGGGCAATGGTTGCCCGGTAAGTTACTGGCGCGGCGCGGTGAAGAGTTAGATGTGCGTCTGGTGGTGGATGCGTGGGAATTGCCATGATTTATGCTGCGCCCGCTAAACTCAATCTGTTTTTACATGTGGTTGGCCGCCGTGCAGATGGGTATCACTTGCTGCAAACGGTTTTTCGTTTCCTTGATTTTGGCGACAGTTTGCATATTACGCCGCGCCAGGATGGAGAAATTTGCTTGTTGTCGCCACTGGCGGGCGTGCCGCTGCAGCAAGATTTATGTTGGCGCGCGGCGCAGTTATTAAAAAATCACACGCGCTGTCGGTTGGGTGCAGATATCACCTTGACTAAACGATTGCCAATGGGCGGCGGGCTGGGCGGCGGGAGTTCTGATGCTGCCACAGTGTTGCTGGCCTTGAATCGTTTGTGGAATTTGCAGCTGCCGCGCGCTGAATTGCAGATTTTGGCGCTGCAGTTAGGCGCTGATGTGCCTATCTTCGTGTTCGGACGCACCGCATTTGCAGAAGGTGTGGGTGAAGTATTAACACCTTGGCAGCCGGCAAAACGGAGCTACGTGGTGTTGATGCCACCGGTTCATGTGGCGACGCCGGCAATTTTTGCGCATTCGGGATTGACACGAAACACACACTCAATCAAAATAACTGACCTCTTCGATGGCTTTGGTCGAAACGACTTGGAGCCCATCGCGAGTAAGCTTTATCCAGAAATTGCAACCTATCTCGATTGGTTAAAAGAGTATGGAGATGCTCGAATGACAGGTTCAGGTGCATGTGTGTTTGCGGATTTCTCAAGTCGTGAACAAGCAGAGCAAGCTTTTGCGCAGCGACCTGAAAATGTAAAAGGATTTATCGCAGAGGGCATTGATAAGCATCCACTCTACGAGTGGGCTGATTAAAGGCTTAATGCAAAATTGGGGAGTCGCCAAGTGGTAAGGCACCGGATTTTGATTCCGGCATTCGTAGGTTCGATCCCTACCTCCCCAGCCAAACATAAGTTCGTCATTCAGGCGAACTGCAAGAGGCGTGCAGCGCAGGTTGCACGCTTTTTGTTTTTGTTTTCAACAGTTATCACGTAGAAGTGACACGCAGGGGCTTGATGTGGCATACGATAGCTTGATGGTGTTCACCGGCAATGCCCATCCGAAGCTTGCCGAGGACGTAGTTCGTCATCTCAATATGCGTCTGGGACGTGCGACCGTCGGTCGTTTTTCCGACGGTGAGGTGAACGTCGAAATTCTGGAAAATGTTCGAGGTAAGGATGTTTTCGTGCTGCAGTCAACCTGCGAGCCGACCAACGACAGTCTCATGGAGATCATGTTAATGGTGGATGCGCTACGCAGAGCATCAGCGGGCCGTATTACCGCGGCGATTCCATATTTTGGTTATGCAAGACAAGATCGCCGCGTGCGATCGGCACGCGTTCCTATTACGGCGCGGGTTGTGGCAGACATGCTGACCGTTGTTGGCGTGAAACGTGTGCTAACGATGGATCTGCACTCCGATCAGATTCAGGGCTTCTTCGACATTCCCGTAGATAATATCTATTCCACGCCGATCCTCATGGGCGACATCTGGAAGCAAAATTACGATAATTTGATGGTCGTGTCACCAGACGTGGGCGGTGTGGTGCGCGCACGCGCCGTAGCCAAGCGCTTGGAATGTGAACTCGCCATCATTGATAAGCGTCGGCCGAAGCCAAACGTGGCGAAAGTGATGAATATTATCGGTGATGTGAAAGATCGTACCTGTTTGATCATGGACGATATGGTGGACACCGCCAATACCCTTTGTGAAGCCGCTGCCGCGTTAAAAACAAATGGCGCAAAACGTGTGATTGCTTATTGCACGCACGCCGTCCTTTCTGGCAGTGCAGTCGAACGTGTGACACATTCAGCACTGGATGAGTTGGTCGTCACCGATACTATTCCGCTGCGCGAAGATGCTATTGCTTCTGCGCGTATTCGCCAGTTATCAGTGGCAAATTTAATGGCGGAAACTATCCGTCGGATCAGCGATGAAGATTCAGTGAGTTCTCTTTTTAGCGAATAAGTTTTTCGCATGTTGGGCCGCCTGGTCGCGGGGGCCCGTTATTTAACTTCAGGAGTAAGGTATGAAAATCGAAATTAATGCAAGCAAGCGTGAAACGCAGGGCACCGGAGCGAGCCGCCGCCTGCGCCGCGCCGGACGTGTACCTGGTATCGTTTATGGTAATGCGTTGGCCCCTCAGTCAGTTGATTTAAACCATAAAGATCTTTACTTCGGCCTAAAAAACGAAGCGTTCCATTCCTCTGTTTTGGCGCTTAATGTTGATGGCGTCAAGGAAGACGTGTTGTTACGCGATTTCCAAATGCATCCTTACAAGCCCTTGGTTCTGCATATCGACTTTCAACGGGTTGATGCAAACCAGAAAATTCATATGAAAGTGCCTTTACACTTCATAAACGCGGATATTGCCCCAGGGGTAAAACTATCGGGCGGCGTGGTGAGCCACATCATGACGGAAGCAGAAGTACTCTGTTTGCCGGGCGTTTTGCCGGAATTTATTGAAGTGGATCTGTCGAAGTTGGATACAGGTCAAACAATACATCTGTCCGAGTTGGTATTGCCCGCTGGCGTTGAGTTCTCCTCGTTGTCACGTGGCGAAGATTTCGGCGTCGCCAACATTCTGGCGACACGGGGTGCCGCCGGCGCAGGCGAAGCAGAGGCTGAGTCGGACTAATCCACTTCTTCAAGTTGGTTGAGAGTGCGTGGGGTTGCGAGGGGATTGCGTAGGAGGTTGAGCTTATGTCCGAACTATCGCAGGCGAAAGTTCGACTGATAGTCGGTTTAGGAAACCCAGGCGCTGAATACGCTGAAACCCGGCATAACGCCGGGTTTTGGTTTTGTGAGCGGCTGGCAGAACACTTAAAAGTCAGTTTTTCTAACGAGTCACGTTTTCATGGCCGTGTCGCACAGATTCGCGATGCACGCATCTGGTTGTTGATGCCGCAGTTATATATGAACCGTTCTGGCCAGGCCGTAGGCGAACTGGCCCGGTATCACCACATTACCCCCGCAGAGATTCTGGTTGTTCAGGACGAACTTGATATCCCGATCGGGCAGTTACGTTTGAAGTTTGGGGGAGGCTTAGGGGGGCACAATGGACTCAAGGACATTGCGGCCCATTTAGGCACGCCGGATTATTGGCGGTTACGCATCGGAATTGGTCACCCAGGTGATCGCAATGAAGTCATAAATTACGTTTTGAAGCCGCCGCGCAAAGAAGAGCGTGACGAGATTGACACGGCGATAGGACGCGCGCTTGACCTTTGGTCCATGCTTGAAAAAGCGGATTGGAATGCGGCGATGCAGCGCGCTAATGCTCGACCAATAAAACCCAAATCTAGCAAGGATGTATCAGCATGAGTCTTAAATGCGGCATTGTCGGATTGCCTAACGTAGGCAAGTCCACCTTATTCAATGCGTTAACCAAAGCCGGTATCGCAGCAGAGAATTATCCATTTTGTACGATTGAGCCGAATGTTGGCATTGTTGAGGTGCCGGATCCGCGCATGGCACAGCTTTCAGCGATTGTAAAACCGCAACGGATTGTGCCTGCCATTGTAGAGTTTGTTGATATTGCTGGGCTGGTAGCAGGTGCAAGCAAAGGCGAAGGGTTAGGCAATCAGTTTCTTGCCAATATTCGCGAGACCGATGCCATTGTGAATGTAGTGCGTTGTTTTGAAGACGATAATGTCATTCACGTGGCAGGGCGGATTGATCCTCTATCCGATATCGAAGTGATTGTGACTGAATTGGCGCTAGCAGACTTGACTACGGTTGAAAAAGCGCATCATCGCGACGCCAAAAAAGCACGAGCCGGCGACAAGGACGCAATAAAACTAATCGCGCTGTATGACAGAATTTTGCCGCACTTGAATGAAGCACGCCCTGTTCGCAGCTTTGGGCTCAGTAGCGAGGAAAAGAGCATGTTGGCCCCACTGTGTTTGATGACCATCAAACCTGCCATGTATGTGGCCAATGTTGCCGAAGATGGATTTGTTAATAATCCTCATCTGGCGCGTTTGGAAAAGCTGGCAGCCGAGGAAGGTGCGCCCGTGGTTGCCGTGTGTGCAGCAATTGAAGCAGAAATTGCGAATCTGGATGAAGCCGACCGTATTGAATTTCTTGAATCCATGGGTTTGCACGAGGCAGGCTTGGATAGACTGATACGCGCTGGTTATGATTTGCTCGGGTTGCAGACTTACTTTACCGCGGGTGTCAAAGAAGTGCGCGCTTGGACGATACATAAAGGTGATACCGCTCCGCAGGCAGCGGGAGTGATACACACAGACTTTGAACGTGGGTTCATTCGCGCCCAAACCATCGCGTTTGCTGACTTCATCGCATACGGCGGCGAACATGGCGCTAAAGAAGCCGGCAAGATGCGCTCTGAAGGTAAAGAGTATGTTGTGAAAGATGGCGATGTTTTGAATTTTCTTTTTAATGTTTGATTGACAAGTGATTTAGATGCGTAGATAATCTTGCGCTCTCCCGGTGGGGTTCCCGAGCGGTCAAAGGGATCAGACTGTAAATCTGACGGCACT
>CAYWXO010000041.1:0-427 GCA_964462255.1 uncultured Thiobacillus sp.
ACCACCACTGCCACCAATGTGCTGTTGGGCTTCGTCCCTCAGCCCAACCTACGGTGCTACGGCGCTGCGTGTTTGTTCATGGTTTGGTTTTATTAAATGGGGGGGGTCATGTATTACCGGCGGGCAAATATGGCGGGTGGCATGTATTTTTTTACCGTCAATCTATTGAATCGACGTTTGGATTTATTGGTGATGCATGTGGCTGCATTACGTGCGGCGGTGCGTGTTGTGAAGGTGGTACACCCTTTTGAAATTGTGGCTATGGTGGTGTTACCGGAACATATACATGCGGTGTGGCATTTGCCACCCGGTGATGCAGATTTTCCCTTGCGATGGGCGTTGATTAAAGCTAATTTTTCGCGGGCATTACCCAAAAATGAACAGATTAACGCCAGTCGTGAGAAAAAACGCGAGCGAGGAATTTGGC
>CAYWXO010000041.1:437-10655 GCA_964462255.1 uncultured Thiobacillus sp.
TGGCAGCGCCGGTATTGGGAACATTTAATTCGAGATGAGCATGATTTAGCTAGGCATATTGATTATGTGCATTTCAATCCGGTGAAGCATGGATGGGCGAAACGCGCCTCAGATTGGCCTTACTCCTCACTGCATCAATATATCGCGCGTGGTGAATTAAGTGAAGATTGGGCAATAGCGCAAGAAGATGAGCGGAATTATGGCGAGGGCAGCTAATTTAAAATTAAAAAATCAACAGCCGCCACCTACGATTGCCCACACAACGCAAACCATAAAAACCCCGTAGGTTGGGCTGACGCAAGGAAGCCCAACATCACCAACATTAGGATGGCCCGCGCATTTAACGGGTATTGAAGTGCCCAATTTAACGTATTTATTGGAGGTGAAAACAATGCTCTCAGAGACGGTAGTTGAATGGACACAACAATGGAAGCAACAAGGGATGGAGATCGGGATGAAAAAAGGGTTAGAGAAGGGGTTAGAGAAGGGGGAAGAGAAGGGGCTAGTAAAGGGGCTGCAAAAAGGTGAAGCCACTTTGCTTGGGTATTTGCTTGCTACACGTTTTGGTGCTTTAAATGACGAGGCGCGAGAACGCTTGAATAATGCATCAACCCAGCAGCTTGAAACATGGGCGACACGCATTTTTGATGCGCCTGATTTACAGAGTGTATTCAAGTCAAATTAATTATTATTAATTCAATGAATAAATCGATCCCGAAAATTAGGCGCTTAACAAACTATCTAATAGCTTTTAACCCCTAGCCTCTCACCAACCCCGCTTCAACTTGCTGCCGCGTGGCCGCACCTTTCAGCAATTCAATCAACGTCAAGGCAAAATCCATGGCGGTGCCGGGGCCTTTGGAGGTGATTACTTTGCCGTCTATTACCACTGCGTCAGTTGTGCTGTGTGTGTTGGGCAGTTTGAGCGATTCCAGGACGCCGGGGTAGGCCGTGGCGTGTTTGCCATCCAGCAGGCCTGCTTTCGCCAAGGCCATCGGTGCGGCGCAAATGGCGGCGGTGTAGTGGCCGGCGCTGGCCATTTTTTTGAGCAGTGTTTGCACGCGGGCGTCGTCGCGCAAATGTTCTGCGCCGGGCAGACCGCCGGGGAGCGCGATCAGGTCAAAATCCCGATTCATGACATCGTCAAGGTAAGCATCGGCTTCGATGCGAATGCCACGACTACCCACGATCAGGCCACGTTGCAGCCCGGCGACAACCACTTCAATATCGGCGCGGCGGAGCAGGTCCGTCAAAGTGACGGTTTCCAGATCCTCAAAACCTGGGGCGAGCGGAATGAGTACGGCGACTGAGATTTTTGACATAATTTTCTCCTTTTTACGAATGTTTACATTGATTATTTTCTAACGGATTCTAAGCACACAACCCAAGCAACAGCGTAGGTTGGGCTGAGTTTGCGAAGCCCAACATTTCCGTAAGCATGTTGGGCTTCCTAACGTCAGCCCAACCTACTAAGTTATTAAGTACGCAACCCAAGCAGTCGGTCAGTTTCGTGTGCGGCGCGTTCTGCACAATCGCCGATCGACAGGCCGTTGAGATAATTGCCGACCAAGGCTAGCGGCTCGTTCTTCAATTTAGCATCAAGCGCCGCAATGCGACGTGGGTGCTCGACGCTGGGTGCGGGTAGGCGATTGATTGTTTCTCGCACATGCAGGAAATCACTTGGTTTGACGCCCAACACGGCTGCGGTGCGTGCCATTTTGCCGTCCAGATTAAGTTGGCCTGGCCGGAAATGGAAAGTGAAACCGCGCAAAGAAGCGTGCGGAATTGGGTCGCGCGTGACGACCGACCAGAAGTCATCGCCTTGGCTATCGGCGATCAGGCCCGCGACGGTTGGTAATGGCGATTTGTCCGCCGGTAAGACCACGCCTAATGCCTCGCTGCTCGACATGGGGAACGACTGTAAATCACGGGCAAACTCTGGGTAAGTGTTATTCAATAGTTCGGCGGCAATATCGACCGGCACGGCTAAAATGAGCTGCTGGCAGCCGATCGGCCCCGCCGACGTTTGCACGATAAAACCGCCCTGCACAACTCCACCGCCCTGCACAACCTCACCGGATGTGTCATTTTTTATACCACGGGTTATACCTGTAACCGCAGTTTCGAGCCGTAATTCAAAGGCACCACTGTTGACCAAGGCTTCCAGCAAGCCTTGCAGACCGCCAGGGAAACTGTATTTTTTAGGGGCGGCTTGCATGCGGGGTTTGCGCCGGAACAACCACTCCGCCGGGAAAGTGTCGGCCGGTTGCGACAGGACCGCGGCAAAGGCGGGTGCCAACAATCGCTGGTAGTTACCACGTCCCAGCAAGCCGCTGAACCATTCTTTAACGCTGCGGCCGGGTTTGGCTTTGCTAATACCGAATGGCAGAGTGAGGGCGGCTTGCAAAAAATTCAGTTTTCTAAGTGGCGACTGCAAGCTGCCATCGGCGCAGACGAAGCGATAACTCAGCTTTTCCCGCGGCAGCAGATCTTCCAGGCGGCCACAATCTTGCAATGCTTCCAGTAATTGTGAGTAAGAGTTATAGGCGGTATGGGCACCGAGTTCCAGCCAGAAATCTGACCCTGGTTGGCCGGGTTTAATTTCACCGTTCAAATGCCAGCTATGTATGCAGCCACCGACGCGGGTTGAAGCCTCTAGCACTAGCACGCGACGGCCGGCCTTGGCCATGCGTGCCGCCGCGACTAAACCACTGACACCGCCGCCGACAACGAGGCAATCGACTGTTTCCATATTCATTTTTAGGCACTCATGTTGAAGCGTGGAGGAGTTAATATTATTCAGTAAAGCGATGAATCTGGCGGCGGTCTTTCTTGGTCGGGCGACCTTTGATGTAACTGCTGGGTTCTATCTGCTCTTTTTTTCGTTCTATTTGCGCTAAACGGGCCGTCAGGCTTTCTTCGGATTCCGCGTAAAGCTGGCGTGCAACCGGTGCTGGGCCGCGCTTATCGGACAGTGCCAGTACGCTGATCACCCAAAATAGATCGCCAATTTGCAGTTGCAGCACATCGCCGGCTTTGACTTCGCGGCTGGATTTGATGCGATCGCCTACCGTGCCGGCAATCACAAAGCGGACGCGGCCGCCCTCGACCGCTTCTTGAGCCAGGCCGCGCGTTTTGAAGAATCGTGCGGCCCATAACCATTTATCAATGCGTACGCGCGCCGCGGCGGGTGTGTCAAGCGCTGAGTACACGATTTTTACCGGCGCGTTTGGCGAGATACATCGCTTGATCGGCGCGTTTGATGGCATCGGCGCTCGATTCATCTGGCCCAAGTTGCGCGACGCCAGCGCTGAACGTAATCAAAATTTTCTCTTTTCCGGCTAGAAAGAAATTTTTGGTGAGTTCTCTCTGCAAGCGACCCATGGCTTTTACCGCTTCAGACAGCGGGGAATCGGGGATGAGGATGACAAACTCTTCGCCACCATAGCGGGCTAGCGTGTCGAGCGGACGCAAGCTGTCGCGCACGACCTTGACCAGATGCACTAGCGCTTCGTCACCGGTTTTATGGCCAAATTGATCGTTGAGTTTTTTGAAATTGTCGATATCAAGCAGAGCAATGGAAAGCTGGCTGTTTTTTCGGCGCATGTTGGCAATTTCGCGCAGCAGCGCTTCGTCCAGGCCTTTGCGGTTGAGCGCGTTGGTGAGCGGGTCATGGCGGGCGGAGGCGCTGGCGTTATTCAATTCCAGATGCAGTTTGGCAATTTCAGCTTCGGTTGCCAACACCTTATCTTGCAGATGACACAGTTGTTCACGCGCGTAGGCAGTTTCATCGGCCATTCCCCGTGTGGCATTAATGACATCTTTTAGAAGCGGTGTCAGGTCTTCAATCGATTTTGCCTTTTGGATTTGCTGAGCACTATCCTCGATCTTGCCTTGAAACACCGTACTTGAATCGTTCATTTTCGCCAGCCGCTCAATGAACGCCCCCAGCATTTGGCGCATTTCTTCTTGCGCTTGCAGCGAACGTTCTTTTGCCGCTTCTTGTTTGCTCATCACATCGCGAATGCGACGTTCCACATCATCCAGGCGACGCAAGGTGAGGGGCGGATTCACCGCTGACAACAAGGCATTTAATTGTCCTTCCAGCCAATTATCGGTCAGCGTCAGTTTGCTGATATTTTCGATAATGAGATGCAACAGTTTGAGCAGCGCCTGCTTGATTTCGGCTTGTTCTTCCGCGGCGAACGATAAACGATGAATGAAATGCGCCAGCTCAGTTTGCGTGCTTTGCAGGTCAACGCTGGGCGTACGCAGCATTTGCAGCAAGATTGCCGCTTGCTCGGTGAAGCGCACATCATCGCTTTCCAGGGCGGGCAAGATGCGCTCAATCATGTGCGCCAGCTTGTTCATGAATTCGCTGGTGATGAGCGGGTCACCGCTGGGCGTTGTGTCTTGTAACGGGGCGACGGGATGCAGCTTGTTATAGGCCAATATCGCGTTTTCGATGCCTTGCCAACTGCCGCGGCTGATGGAGGCGTCAAGCAAGTTGAGTTGTTCTTGTTGCGCTTGGTTACGTGCCGTTAACGCCAAGGCAATCTGACGTAAATGCGCTTCGGGAAACGTCGACGCGTTGGAAATGTTGGCGATTTCGTTGTAACACTCTTGATAATGCAGGGGCGTGGGCTGCAACTTGCGAATTGCAAGCTGCTTCAACGCTTCACGGGCAATTTCGGATGGATTTTTAGGCGGTTGCATGGCGGCGATTTTAGTCTGTAAAGCGCGAAAATTTTGAAGTTTTTCTGTCGAATTTTACCGTATTACGTTGGCGGGCGTTTTTGTTTACCGCCTGTTTTGCGTTAGATGCTTGTGCGGGGCATTGCCTTGATCCTGCTCGCTTGAACATTTGCTGGTCTTTAAACAACCTTAAATCAGCCTGAATAAGTGGTAACTATTGGTATAATTTGGACAAAATTGGTGGTCATCCATCATGATTCTTCTTTTAGGAAGGTGTTAATGCAATGATGAAAAAGTCGCCGCGTGCGCCGATGATTCTTAATGAAGGTCTAACAGGGCGCTTGCGAGATGGTTTGTTACGGATCAATGCGAAGGGACAAGTTCGTTCGCTTAACGCGGCGGCGCAGCCTTGGTTGCGGGAGTGTGTTACGCAATCGGATCGTATCGGCAAAATTATTGCTGCGGTAAAGCAGGGTTTGCTTACTTTGCCTTACCATTTTGAATTATTTGATAACGCACAAAACAACACACAAAATAACGCACCGCCACCGTCAGAGGTGTGGTTGGATCACGATGGGGAACGCGATTATGTTTTACTTATTTTGCCTAAAACAAATTACTCAACTGATAATTTGGATTTAGAGGGTAATGCAGCGTTATCTATGACTAGGAAAGCTGCGGTGTGTGGGCTGCATAGTTTGACCTTGTTGGGCGCGGAGGTGCGGGCCGAAATGAGCCAATTACGGGTGCAGCTTGCAGAAATAATGCGTCCTGGTACTTCATTGGTAGAATTACGCGAGCTGGCCGCCGCCCTTTCTATTCGGCTTGGCGAAGTCAGCGACCTAGCGGCGTTGTATCAGCAAGACCTTGCCTTTACTGATGAACGTTTTGCACTGGCACCGCTGATTGCGGAAATTTATCCGACATTACCGCGTCAACAGGGGGTTAATGCGATTAGCTACCATCATTCAGAAGGGGCTAGTCTTGGCCAGATTTATGGGCATCGCGCGTGGATGGGGCTGGCGTTGATTGCGCTGCTGGGTCGCTTAGGGGAGGGTTGTCCTGCGGGGTTTCGTGTTAATACTTCGTTACGTCAACTGGGGGATTTTGTGATCGTTGCCGGCAACGTTGCAATTGATCGTGCGCATCCGGCTGCAAAAGATGCACAGGTGGCGTTACCCGAGCAGGGATTTGGATTGAGTTTGCAAATTTGCCAGCGTGTATTTGAACTTCATGGCGGCCAACTTAGAATAGATTATGGCGACGCGCCATCGGATAGTCCGGAAACTGGGCGATTTATCGTGGCGTTTACGTTAACGTTGCCGACGGGGTTGCCAACGCATGACCGGACGCGTGTTTCATGCAGAAGCTGTCGAATTAGTGAGCAAGCCATGGAAACGGCGCGTGATCTGGTTAAGATGATGTCTGAAGTTGATGTCTGAAAATGCTCATGCGCTTGCGGCTACCCATAAAAAATAAAGTCATGAAAGGATTGTTATGAGTAGTGTTTTAATTGTTGATGATCACCCTGATATCAGGTCACTTCTTTCGTTATTGTTGGGCCACAACTTTAAGTTGTTTGAAGCGGAAAACGGTAAAGATGCGTTGGAGTTGGTACGGAGACATCGTCCTGACGTGGTGATACTGGACGTCATGATGCCGGGTGAAATGGATGGTCTGCAAGTGCTTAAGGTGATAAAAAATGATAGCGAGCTCAAGAAAACCTACGTCATCATTGTGACTGCACGCGGCCAGGCCTCGGACCTTGAATTTGCTACTTCATTGGGTGCGGATGCGTATTTCATTAAACCCTTTAGCCCCTTGGCGCTGGCGAACCATATCAAGGCGCATTTAAGTAAGTAAATAAACGTTATTCTGCTTTTATTCGGGACAATCTATTAGGTTAAGTCAAGCGTAAAAAAGTAAAATAATGCAAGGCATCGGCCTAACCGCTGGTCAACTTAATCGGGTTTGCCAACGGTTTTTCCGTGCTGATACACGGTGGCCAGATTCATATCGACAGCATTTTTGGCAAAGGAACGGTGGTTAGCCTTTGCCTGCCTTCAGCCTAGAATTTAATATTTAGCGCATTGCATACGTTGGTGTGGGTTTGATCGACCAAGGTGGCAAGGCTGATTTCGCGTAACGCCGCTAAACAGGCAGCAATGCCGGCGATTTCTTTCGGTTCATTGCGAACCTTGCCTGCGGCTTTGTCGAGCCAGGCCGGCGGCATATCGGGGCTATCGGTTTCTAATACGATGGTTTCTAGCGGTAACGTTTTTGCCAGTAAACGCAGATTGCTGGCGCGGTTCCAAGTAAACGCGCCGCCAAAGCCCAGTTTGAAACCCTGTTTGATGAAGGCGTCGGCCTGTTGACGGCTGCCGCTGAAAGCGTGCGCGATGCCGTGGGTGATATTTAAGCGGCGCAGGTGTTTTAATACTTGGTCGTTCGCGCGACGACAATGCAGTAAAACCGGCAAGTCGTAATCACGGGCTATTTTGAGCTGTTCCACTAGAAAATATTCTTGCTGTGCGAAGTCGAGCTGCGGCACAAATAGATCCAGTCCGATTTCGCCAATGGCCACCGGACGCCACCTTTCAATCTGTTGGCGCAGCGCATTCAGATGCGTATTTTCATGTTGGTCAAGGTAGATGGGGTGCATGCCCCAGGCGGGCAAGCAATGCGCATAACGCTGGCAAACCGCGGCTACCTCAGCAAAGTTGGCACAGGAGATGGCTGGAATAATGTGTAACTGCACGCCGACATCAAGCGCACGCTGATACACCGCGTCACGGTCGGCGGCAAATTCACCGGCATCAAGATGACAATGACTGTCAATCAATTTAAGCATAAATCCTCATCGCTATGATTTGTGTTCAGGGATGTTTTGGGGCGTTCAAGTGCGATCATCCTTGAAAACGCGGGTGCCGCGGAAAATGGTGGTTGGGCTGAGGCACAAAGCCCAACAACCGTCGCCATGTTGGGCTTCGTACCTCAGCCCAACCTACTGCTGTGGCGCATTTCAAAAAGCTCAGTAAAGTTTAGACTTGCGCGCCTTGCATTCAACAGGTCTTAGCGTGATGAGTTTGTTAAATATGCCCCGCGTTGCGGTCATTGGTGGTGGCCCAGCCGGTTTGATGGCCGCAGAAGTGTTGAGCCAGGGCGGTGTGCAGGTTGATTTATTCGATGCCATGCCGTCCGTGGGGCGAAAGTTTTTGCTGGCCGGCAAAGGCGGCATGAATTTGACGCATTCGGAGGCGCGCGCGCCGTTTATTGCCCGCTACGGCAAGCGTCAGGCCGAAATTGCCGCCTTGTTAAACGTGTTCGGGCCGGAAGATTTGCGCAGTTGGGCGCAGGGTTTGGGGGTGGAAACGTTCATCGGCAGTTCCGGTCGGGTTTTTCCGGTTGATATGAAGGCCGCGCCATTACTACGTGCCTGGTTGCATCGTTTACGCAGTCACGGCGTGCGCTTTCATGTGCGCCATCGTTGGCTGGGCTGGGCGGCGCAGGACGATGCGTTGCTTTTTTCGTCTCCGGTTGGCGATGGAGGTGTTGAAGGTGTTGAAACACGTGCAACACACTTTGACGCGTTGATTCTTGCCCTCGGTGGCGGCAGTTGGGCGCGGTTGGGGTCGAACGGTGCTTGGGTTCCTTTGCTGCAGGCGCGTGGTGTTGAAGTTGCCGCGTTGCAGCCGGCTAATTGCGGTTTTGATGTGGCGTGGAGTGCGCATTTTCGCAGTCGATTCGCCGGTCAGCCGTTGAAATCCGTAACGTTATCGTTTAACGATACCGTTTCAGATGTCGCATTTATGCGGCAAGGCGAGTGTGTGGTCACTGAACATGGCGTTGAAGGCAGCCTGATCTACGCGGCATCGGCGCTGCTGCGTGACGCGATTGCCGCCAACGGGCAAGCGCAAATTCTGCTGGATTTGGCACCGGGCAAGACCTTGCAACGGGTGATTGACGAAGTGGCGCATCCACGCGGTTCACGTTCGCTGTCGAGTCATTTGCAGAGTCGCGCCGGCATTACTGGCGTTAAAGCGGGCTTGTTGCGCGAGTTATTGTCGGCAGAAGCGTATGCGCAGCCAGTGCGACTTGCCGCGGCAATCAAAGCTTTGCCGTTGACTTTGCTCGCGCCGCGTCCGCTGGATGAGGCGATTAGCAGCGCCGGCGGCGTCACCTTTGCCGAGCTGCAAGCCGATTTGATGCTGCATCGGCTGCCGGGGGTGTTTTGTGCTGGGGAAATGCTCGACTGGGAAGCGCCAACCGGCGGTTATTTGTTGACGGCTTGCTTTGCCAGCGGCGTGGTGGCTGGGCAAGGCGCGTTGAAGTGGCTGCAGCGATAGGCAAAAATCTGTGTTACGCAAAATCAGCACCAAGCGAAATCGGAACTCTCAGAATGAAGCGATGATCACAGCGACTTCCTGTTATTTCGTACAGGTACAATGGCGACAGTTTTTAAGTTTCATTTTTTGTTCTGACTCACTGAATCACTTACTTATATGGAGAATTTCTCGATGCAACGCATTCTTTTATCTTTCTTTGCGCTGTTTTTAGCGTTTGCGTTTCCTGTGTACGATGCTGAAGCGAAGCGCATGGGCGGCGGTAAATCCTCTGGCATGCAACGGGATACGCCAATGAAGCGCGATGCTTCCCCGCAGCAAGCACAAAACACACCGGCAGCACCGGGGCAGAATGCGGCCGCGGCAGGCACGCCGAAGCGTAACTGGATGGGCCCGCTGGCTGGTTTAGCTGCTGGTTTGGGCATTGCCGCGCTGTTGTCGCATTTTGGTCTGGGTGAGGGCATGGCCAATATTTTGTTGATGGCGTTGTTGGCATTTGCCGCCTTTATGCTGGTGCGCTGGTTCATGAATCGCAATAAAGCGGCGACGCAAAGCCCGCTGCAATACGCTGCTTCTGGTGCGCCTAATCAGCTATCCGGCAATCAGCTATCCGGCAATCAGCTACCCGGCCATCAGCCAGCCAGCAATCAGCCAGCCAGCAATCAATCGTCGTTATTTGAACGCATGGGCGGAAATTCGGTGTTGCCGGGCAGCGTCGCGGATCAATCTTCACCGATGGCGGCGGCTTCGGGGGCAGCGCGGGTTGCTGCCGCATTCCCGCCAGGATTTGATGTGGAAGCGTTTACGCGCCAGGCCAAAGTCAATTTCATTCGTATGCAAACCGCGAATGACGCCGGTAACTTGGCTGATCTGCGTGAATTCACCACGCCGGAAATGTATGCCGAGCTAAAGCTGGATATTGATGAGCGTAACGGTAAGGAACAGCGCACCGAAGTGATGATGTTGAATGCTGAAACGCTTGAGGCGGTGGAAGAAGGCAATCGTCAGATTGTCAGCGTCCGTTTCTACGGCACCTTGCGGGAAGATGGTGCTACCACTATCTCGTTTGATGAAATCTGGCACTTGAGCAAGCCCAGCACGGGCAAGCAAGGTTGGTTGGTCGCCGGTATTCAGCAAAACGAGCAAAACCAGGCAGACAATCAAAATAGTCTTGATGACT
>CAYWXO010000041.1:10755-17928 GCA_964462255.1 uncultured Thiobacillus sp.
CTCCTCGCTTAATGAACCCAAATTTAAACCCAGATTCGCCAATTGCACGCCAAGTGGCCAAGCGGCGTACTTTTGCCATTATTTCCCACCCTGACGCGGGCAAGACCACGTTGACCGAAAAACTGCTGTTGTTTGGTGGCGCCATTCAAATGGCCGGCACGGTCAAGGCGCGTAAAAGTGGCAAATACGCTACTTCCGATTGGCTGGAAGTGGAAAAGCAGCGCGGCATCTCCGTCGCCAGTTCAGTGATGCAATTCACCTACGACGATTGCGTGATTAACCTGCTTGATACGCCCGGCCACAAAGATTTCTCGGAAGATACCTATCGCGTGCTGACCGCGGTGGATGCCGCCGTTATGGTGGTGGATGCCGCCAAAGGGGTTGAGGAACAGACCATCAAGCTGCTGGAAGTGTGTCGTTTGCGCAATACGCCGATCATCACGTTCATCAACAAGATGGATCGTGAGGTGCGCGATCCGCTCGAATTGCTGGATGAAATTGAATCGGTGCTGAACATTCATTGCGCGCCGGTGACCTGGCCGATTGGCATGGGCAAGCGTTTTCATGGTGTTTATCACCTGATCAATGATGAAGTGCTGCGTTTTTCAGCCGGCGAGGAAAAAGCCGATCAAGATTTTGAAACATTGCGTGGCACGCAAATCGAAGCCTTGCGCACGCAATATCCGATGGAATTTGCCACCATGGATGGTGAAATTGAATTGGTGCGCGGTGCCGGCGCCGCTTTCCATCTGGATGATTTCTTGCGTGGCACGCAATCGCCGGTATTTTTCGGTTCAGGGATCAATAACTTTGGCGTGCGCGAAGTGTTGCGCGCTTTGGTCGATTGGGCACCGGCACCGATAGCGCGCGCCGCCGTTATGGCCTCGGGCGAAGTGCGGCAAGTCCAGCCTGATGAGCCGGCTTTTACCGGTTTTGTCTTCAAGATTCAGGCCAATATGGACCCGAATCATCGCGACCGCATCGCCTTTTTCCGTGTCTGTTCTGGACAATACACGCCCGGCATGAAGGTCAAACAGCGGCGAACCAACAAGGAAATGAAGATTGCCAACGCCGTCGTATTCATGGCCAATGAGCGAACACGCATGGAAGAAGCCTACGCCGGCGACATCATCGGCATTCATAACCATGGTCAGTTGCAGATTGGCGATGTTTTGACTGAGGGTGAGTTGCTGACTTACAAGGGCATTCCGTATTTTGCCCCGGATATGTTTAGCAAGGCGCGTCTGCGTGACCCCCTGAAATCGAAACAGCTCAACAAGGGGCTGCGCGAATTGGGCGAAGAAGGTGCCATTCAGGTGTTTGCGCCGTTGGTGGATAGCAGCTTGTTAATGGGCGCAGTGGGGCAGTTGCAGTTTGAAGTGGTGGAACATCGTTTGAAGGCCGAATACGGCGTTGATGCGGTGTTTGTGCGCTCCGGTATTCATACCGCGCGCTGGGTGACATGTGCAGACCCGATATATATGGCGGAATTCGTTAAAGCGCAGCAGATGCGGCTGGCGCGTGATGTGGATGACAACCTGGTTTACCTGGCAGATAACCGCGTTAATTTAAGTTTGGCCATGGAGCGATGGCCAAAAGTTAAATTCCACAGCACGCGCGAACACGGGCAGCAGTTGTAAAGCGACGGGAGCAACGTCTCACTTGATGATTCGATAGCCTTTCGGGATATCGAACACATCGGGTTTTAGCGGTGTGCTGCCATATTGCTCATAAGTTAGGCTGATGCGGCTGTTCAGTTTGTTGGACAAGGCCGCCATACGGCCGGTGCCTTCATAGTTGGTTTTAACATCGACGGCGCAGAGCAGGCCCATCGGGGCCATGCGGCGCACAATTTCGCTCATGCCGCGGGCTTGCGCGGGTGAGCTTTTCGCCAAGGCCGGTATGCCCATGAAAAAATCCGGATTCTTCGCCGCGTTGACGAAAGCGGCGGTTTCTTTTTGCTCCGCGGTGCCGCTGGCTAACCAGACCACGCCGCTGAGCGTGAAGTTGACCTTCTCGCCGCCCACTTCTGCCGGCATGGCCGCCTGAATCTGGTGTTCGGCGCAGTTCCATTTCTGCAGCTTATGCATGCGGCCAGTCGGTTTCAGATCCAGCTTTAAATCCTTGGTGGTCACTTTGGCGTCAGTTTGTTTGTTCAGCGCGGCCATGGCAAAAATCGACGCTTGCCGCTGTGAATGGTCAATAACGGTGATTTCGTTCTTGTTCAGGTTATACAGGTGCGAAAACGCTTTGCCGCGGTCGATCATGTCGCGGCGCACTTTATCGTCGCTTAACCAGATGCCCTCCTGGCCAACACCTTGCATGCCCATGGCGACAACCGTACTGCGGCCGGTCATGGAAAGATCGGCATGCGCAGTGTGAATGAAAAAAATACTGAGTAAAGCAAGGCTTCGATTAGGTAATTTCATGGCGTCTTTTCAGATTGTTGGATAGCTTTAAGGGTTTCTGATTCGCTTAGGTTAAAACGCTGATATAGTCGCATTAAAGGTTTGGGTGCCCACCAGTTTAGATCGCCCAGCAAGCGCAAACTGGCCGGCACCAGCAGCATGCGCACCAAGGTGGCATCGACCAGCACCGAGAGCAAGAGTCCCAGCCCCATCGCCTTCATAAATACCACTTCGCCCATGGCAAAGGCACCCAGCACAATGCCGATTAACAGGGCGGCGCTGGTAATAATCGGCCCGCTGCGTTGAATGCCAATGGCGACTGAGCGCATATTGTCACCCGTTTCCTGGCACATTTCCTTGATACGAGAAAGCAAAAACACCTCGTAATCAATCGACAAGCCGAAAGCGGCAGCAAAAATCAGCACCAGTATCGTGCCATCCATGCTGCCCTGCGGGGTAAAGTTGAGCCACTGCGCAAAATTACCGTCTTGAAACACCCAAACCAGCGCGCCAAAAGTGGCCGACAGCGATAGCAAGTTGGTCAGCACCGCTTTGAGCGGAATCAGAATACTGCCCAGCATGAAGAACAGCAGCACAAAAATAACACAGATAATTGCGGCAATGGTCCATGGCACCCAGTCGCGCAACGATTGCAGATAATCAAGGTGAAAAGCAGGGAAACCGCCGACCTGAACCTGAATGAGACTATCGGGCAAAGGCAGCGCGCGGATCTGATGGATCAATTCGCGTGCAGCTTCTGAACTGGGCGGTGCTGAATATTCCACGTGCATCAAGGTGTAATCGGCTTTGGCGTAGCCATCTAGCGTTTCCTGCGCGAGGGGAAATTGATCAGGAAATTCATACAGCAATTGATAATCTTGCAGATTAAGATTGGGGTCTATGCTGGTTAGCCCGGTAACTTTAACCACACCAGGCAATGCGCGCATGTGCTGGGTGAACGCATCCAGCCCGGCCAAGGCGGTGGGGGAATGCGCATCACCGCGCGTTTGGATAGCCAATACCAGCGGCCCCATGTCGGAATCAGCAAAGCGCTGTTTAAGAATTTCTTGCACTTGTCGGCTTTCAGCGGTCACCGGCAGCGATTTGCTATCGGCCGGGCCGATTTCCATGTGCAAAACGGGCAGGCCCATCGCCAATAACAGGGTGAGCGTAAAGAACAACACCAGCCACGCGCGGCGCATGACGAAATGGCTGTAGCGATACCAGCGCCCATTTTCGGTTTGTTGCGCAGCGCGCCCAGACAGGCCCGGCAAGGCGAAACGGTTGACGCGCGTGCCCAGCATGGCCAGTAGCGCTGGTAATAACACTACGGCAGTTACCATGGCTGCGGCAACGGAAATGCCGCCGGCCAAGCCCATGTTTTGAAAGAAGCGTTGCGGTAATAAATGCAGGCAAAACAGGCTGGAGGCGACGGTTAAACCACTGAATACGACCGTGCGGCCTGCTGTGCAGAGGGTAATGGTTAAACTTTTGTTGACGGAATGACCGGCAGTCAATTCTTCGCGAAAGCGCGAGACGATGAACAGCGCATAGTCAATGGCCAAGCCCAGCCCCAGCATGGAAACGACGTTGGCGGCATAGACGCTGATGTCGATGAACAGGGTCAACGACTTGAGGAGCGAAACGGAAAAAACGATGGTGACGACGCCGACAATCAAAGGCAGCGTTGCCGCCGCAACCGAGCCAAATACCCAGACCAGCAATAACGATAGGGCGATGAAACTGGCGATTTCGGCGTGCAAAATATCATCGGCCAGTTGCTGGCGAATATCGACATAAGTCGCTAATTCACCGCCGAGCAGCACCTCAATGCGGTCACTTTTGACTTGATCGTGCAAGCGATCAAACGCCGCAATGCCTTCATCGGCAGCGCGTTCCAGTTGCACGACAGCGTAGCTAAGGCGGCCGTCATTCGAGCGAAAACGCGCATCGCCACTGCTGTGATAGCTGGTGACGCTTTTAACTTCCGGGTTGCGCGCAATATTGGCAGTTACCGCTTCGACGGCGCTGCGGTAGGCGGGGCTATCGACATTGCCGAGCGCGTCGGAGCGCGGCCGAAACAGCATGATGACTTGGGTTTCATCGCGGCCGAGTTTTTCGCGTAGTAAGCGGATGGTTTCCGCTGAACCACTGCCGGGAACATCCCAGCCGGGGGCCAGCGTCAGTCGATGCATAACATCCTTGCTATAAAAAGCGCCAAGGATGACCAGTAATAACCCCAGTAAAACGATTAACCGAGGGTGGCGGCCGGTAATTCTGCCCAGAAAAGGGAACATGAGGGGTGGAAGCCTTGAATCTGATCAGTAGAAGTGAGTCACCGAAGCACAGTGGGTCAACGGAGGGGGAGTTATGCTCAGTGGGTTTGGGTTAAGCTCAGTTAAGCTCAGTTAAGCTCAGTTTGGCTCAGTTTGGCTCAATTTGGCTCAATTTGGTTCAGTCAGCTTCGCTTTCGAAGCCGGCTTGCGCCAATTCAGCCGCACGCAGCACAGCGCGTGCCTTATTGCGTGTTTCTTGCCATTCGTTTTCCGGAATGGAGTCGGCGACGATACCGGCACCGGCCTGCACGTGCAGCATTTTGTCTTTGACTATCGCGGTTCGAATCGCAATAGCGACATCCATATCGCCGTTGAAACCAACATAGCCCACTGCACCGGCATAAACGCCCCGTTTGCTAGGTTCAAGTTCGTCGATGATTTCCATGGCGCGTACTTTCGGCGCGCCCGACACCGTGCCGGCTGGGAAGGTGGCACGCAGAACATCCATGGCGTTGAGGCCGGGTTTCAAAATGCCTTCGACGTTAGAGACGATGTGCATGACGTGTGAATAGCGTTCAATGTTCATGTTTTCGGTCACTTTAACGCTGCCGACCTGCGCGACGCGGCCCGCATCGTTGCGGCCAAGATCCATAAGCTGCACATGCTCGGCGCGTTCTTTCGGGTCGGCCAGCAGCTCGGCTTCCAGCTGTAAATCTTCTTCACGCGTGGCACCGCGCGGGCGCGTGCCAGCAATGGGGCGCACGGTGACGCGCTTTTCCTCGCCGGTGTCTTCCAGGCGCACCAGAATTTCTGGTGAGGAGCCGACAACATGGAAGCCGCCCATGTCGTAATAGAACATATAGGGTGAAGGATTGAGGCCGCGCAACGCCCGATACAGCGATAGCGGGTGCGCATAAAAAGATTGGCTCATGCGCTGCGACAAGACCACTTGCATGATGTCGCCATCCAGAATGTATTGTTTTGCGCGCGCGACTGCCGCTTTGAAGGCCGTCTCGCCAAACTCGGAGACGGCTTCGCTGCCATTGCCTTTGACATCGCGCGGCGGAATGGCCGGCCGTTGCAGATGGCGGGTGAGTTCGCTCAAACGCTGATGTGCTCTCAGGTAAGACTGATCTTCCAGCGGGTCGGCATAGACGATTAGGGTTAGTTTGCCGGAGAGATTGTCCACCACGACCAGTTCATCGGTCAGCATGAGCAGAATGTCGGGCGTGTTGATGTTGTCGGCCTTGCGCGTGCCGGCGAGGCGCGATTCGATGTAACGGATGGTGTCGTAGCCGAAATAACCGCATAAACCGCCGGGAAAACGCGGCATGCCGGGCACCGGCGCGGCTTTGTAGCGGGCTAAAAAGCTTTCGACAAATTTGAGTGGATCCGCACACTGACATTGTTCAACCGGCAGGCCGTTGGTCTCGACACTGGCGAAATGACTATGCACGCGCAAGACGGTTTTGGCCGGCAGACCAATGAAGGAATAGCGGCCAAAACGCTCGCCACCCACTACCGATTCAAGTAGGTAGGAGTAGGGCTCATTAGCGAGTTTTAGATAAATGGAAAGCGGGGTATCCAGATCAGCCGGCAACGGTTTGATGACCGGGATGCGGTTGTAACCCTGGCGGGCCAGATTATTGAATTTGTCTTCGTTGAACATGGTTTACCGCTTTCCAGCAAAAAATTATTTTTTCACAATCAGTTGGGCGGCGTCAGCCAAGGTGGCGACGACCGCATCCAGATCCAGCTCAGCAACCGGTTTGCCCCGGTTATAGCCATAAGGCACGCAGAATACCGGGCAACCGGCCGCGCGCGCAGCTTGAGTGTCGTTGAGTGAATCGCCAATTAGCAGCAGTTCGTCGGGTTGTACGCCAAACACTTGGCAGGCATGCAGCAAAGGCAGAGGATCGGGTTTTTTCCTGGCCAGTGTGTCGCCAGAAAGGATTAGCTCAAAATATTCGAATAAGCCGGTGTCTTTGAGCAGAGGATGGGTGAATCGCGCCGCTTTGTTGGTGATGCACGCGAGCCGATAACCGCCGGCACGCAGGGCTTGCAAGCCTTCGACCACACCGGGAAACACCGTGCTTTTGCGTGAAACATGCTCGCCATAATGTTTTTCGTAGCGCGCCAGGGCGGCTTCAAACAAGGCGGCATCCGGCTCGGCTTGCATATCGCGCGTCAACGAGCGTTTCACCAAACGCGATACACCATTGCCGATATAGGTTTTGATTTCGGCTAGCGAAACGGCCGGCATGCCCATATCGACCAACATGGCCTCGGCCGCATCGGCCAAGTCTTCAGCGGTGTCCAGCAGCGTGCCGTCTAAATCAATCACGACCGCTTTTACGGGAAGCGGAAAGGAAACAGAAGAATTCATTTTTCAAACTCGGAAAGAAGAAGCTGGAAGCGGGTAGTTTGGCAAGCTGCTAGCTACCCGCTGCAAACAGGGTGCGGTGTGGGGTGCTATGCCTTTGCTAATT
>CAYWXO010000042.1:0-17903 GCA_964462255.1 uncultured Thiobacillus sp.
TGCCCTGCAAGCCAAAGTGCATGAGTTTGCGTCTGCGTGCGAGCAAGAAACAATAGTGGCGTTTTTACTCGGTATAGTTTTCGCCCCGATTTTTTCGGTTTTTTTTGTTTTTGTTGTTGACACAGGCCTATCGCTTTCGTTATTGTGCAGTGCAACATTTGTGCAGTGCACAAATTTCCGAATCGAAGTAATTTTTAACGTGTTAACCCACCCTCCAGGAGTACTACCATGCAAAAGCAAATGACCGAAATGTTCGAAAAATCCACCGAAATCGTGATGGATTCTGCCCGCAAGATAAGCGAGTTGAATCAGCGGACTTTCGATACCCTGTTCCAACAACAATCTGAACTGGCTACTTTTTTCATGGATGCCAGCGCACGTAGTTTGGAACTGATGACCAAAGCTAAAGGCTATCAAGACCTGATGGCTGGCCAAACCGCGTTAATGCGTGAATGCAGCGAGCGGGGCATTGCCGCGGTTCGTAGCAACATGACTTTCGCCACTGAGTCGTCCAATCAATATAGTGATTTGGCGAAAGAAGGCGTGAAAGTTGCGCAAGAGCAGATGGCTGCTGTTGCCAGTAATATGCAAGTAAAAGCCTGATTTTTAAATCAGCTTTCTGAAAGCCCGCTAGGTTGCTCGCCTAGCGGGCTTTTTTTATTCCTGCGGATTTTGCTTAATTCGCAGCGGGCGCGCAGGCTGCCTGGCAACAAACTGGCCAACTAACGAACCAACTAACAGGCTCCTAGGTTCCCGCGCTGCCTTGTGTTATTTTTCGGCCTGTTTAATTGATGTGAGCGGTGGCATGTCAGGAAATTCGATTGGATTGGTCTTTTCGGTGACTTCGTTTGGCGAATCACACGGTGCGGGAATTGGCTGCATCGTCGATGGTTGCCCTCCCGGTATGTCACTGTGTGCGGCAGACATTCAGCTTGATTTGGATCGTCGTAAGCCAGGCACTTCGCGCCATGTGACGCAGCGACGTGAGTCAGATACGGTAGAAATTCTCTCCGGCGTGTTTGACGGAAAAACAACGGGTACGCCGATTGCGCTGTTGATACGCAACGAAGATCAGCGGAGTAAAGATTACGGCAATATCGCAGAAACCTTCCGGCCGGGGCATGCGGATTACACCTATCAGCAGAAATATGGTTTTCGCGATTATCGCGGCGGTGGCCGTTCTTCGGCGCGCGAAACGGCGGTGCGCGTGGCGGCGGGGGCCATCGCAAAAAAATGGTTGTTTGAGAAATTTGGAACGGTGATTCGGGGGTATCTGGCGCAACTGGGCCCCATTGCGGTGCCGTTCAAACAGTGGGCCGATGTGCATGACAATCCCTTTTTTGCGCCAGATCTGGCCGCGGTGGCGGCGTTAGAAAACTATATGGATGCGTTGCGCAAATCAGGCGATTCGGTCGGTGCGCGCGTCAATGTTGTGGCTGAAAACGTGCCAATCGGGCTGGGCGAACCGGTTTATGACCGGCTCGATGCCGATTTGGCGCATGCGCTGATGAGCATTAATGCGGTCAAAGGCGTCGAAATTGGTGATGGTTTTGCCGTGGTGGCGC
This sequence comes from uncultured Thiobacillus sp., assembly GCA_964462255.1. Lineage (GTDB taxonomy): Bacteria > Pseudomonadota > Gammaproteobacteria > Burkholderiales > Thiobacillaceae > PFJX01. The sequence goes on from CAYWXO010000042.1 coordinate 1,566, forward strand.
AAAAAGGCAGCGAGCACCGTGACGAAATGTTGCCGCAAGGTTTTACGTCAAATCATGCGGGCGGGGTTTTGGGCGGCATTTCTACTGGGCAGGACATCACTGCGTCAATTGCTATTAAACCAACTTCCAGCCTGCGCTTGCCGGGGCGCTCTATTAATGTGCGGGGCGAAGCGGTGGAAGTGGTCACCGAAGGGCGCCACGATCCTTGCGTGGGCATTCGTGCTACGCCCATTGCGGAGGCGATGTTAGCCATTGTGTTGATGGATCACGCTTTGCGGCAGCGTGCGCAAAATGCCGATGTTGTCTGTGAGACACCGATTATTCGAGGTCATCTGGAATAAACTAGACCTGTTTTCACGCATGGTGAAAACAGTTGGTCCCATTTTTTAACCCCCCCTGATAAGGAGAAACCCATGATAGTTGAGCATCATGACCTGCGCCACGAATTCCCGGAACATCTCAATCTCATTCAATCCCTGAGGGATAATGATGTTGAGTTTGCGAAGGCATTCGATGCGTATCACGCGCTGACCAATGAGATAGAACAGATTGAGCTGGCCGATGTGCCAATGGACGACATTGTGTTCGAAGAGATGAAGAAGCGGCGTGTGCTGCTGAAAGACGAGTTGTATCGCGCATTGCTCGCCCATAAGGGTTGATTGGCGCGATGACCGGTCAGGCGGCTGCGATCCCGTATTGGCGCCTTTCCGGTTTTTACTTTTTTTACTTCGCCTTCGTTGGCGCAATGGCTCCGTTCTGGGGCCTTTATTTACGTTCACTCGAATTTAACGCTTTTCAGATTGGCGTCTTAATGTCGCTGCTACAGATCATGCGCATTTTTGCGCCGAATATCTGGGGGCATATCGCCGACCAGACCGGCAAGCGCGTGGCGATTGTGCAATTGGCGGCGTTGGTGTGTTTAATTGCTTTTATCGGCGTGTTCTGGGCGAGCTCGTTTTGGGCGCTGTTCGCGGTGATGAGCTTGATCAGTTTCTTTTGGAGCGCGTCGTTGCCGTTGGTGGAAGCGACGACGCTGTCGCATCTGGGTAAATCGACGGATCGTTACGGCCGCATTCGTTTGTGGGGATCGGTTGGCTTCATTCTGGTGGTGGTGGGATTAGGTGCTGCGCTGGATCATGCTTCGATCAAGTTGGTGCCTTGGGTTGTTTTGGGCTTATTGGCCGGTATCGTGCTGACTTCGCGCATGATTCCCGAGGCAGAAATTGCGCGTCATGACAGCGTGCATATTCCCATACGGCAAGTTTTGCGGCGGCCAGAAGTTTTGGCGCTGTTTGGTGCGGCGGTGTTGATGGCGGCAGCGCATGGCCCGTATTACACCTTTTTCACGATTCATCTGGTGGAAAGCGGCTATAGCAAGTCGTTTGCCGGCTGGTTGTGGGCGTTGGGCGTTATTTGTGAAATTGGCGTGTTTTTGATCATGCCGAAAGTGTTTGCGCGCGTGCGGGTCGAAACGGTGCTGTTGGCGACGTTGCTGATTGCTGCCTTGCGTTTTATTTTGATTGGTTGGCAGGCCGATAACTTGCCGGTGTTGTTGTTTGCGCAGTTGCTGCATGCCTTTACTTTTGGTGCTTATCATGCCGCCGCGCTGTCGTTGGTGCATCGTTATTTCACCGGTAAAAATCAGGCGCGCGGGCAGGCTTATTACAACAGTATTGCGTTTGGTGTCGGCGGCACGCTGGGCAGTCTGTACTCTGGCGCGGCTTGGGACAGTTTGGGCGCTGAAATCACTTTTGGTATCGGTGCCGCTTTCGCCGTGTTGGCGGCCTGTGTTTTTATCTGGAAAAGTCGTGCAGCCTCTGTTGCATATTAAGGTTAACCATGAATTCTATTTTTCTTTACGACACGACGTTGCGTGATGGCTCTCAGCGTGAGGATATTTCACTTTCGGTCGAGGACAAGCTGACCATTGCGCACCGTCTGGCGGCGTTTGGCATGCATTACATCGAATGCGGTTGGCCAGGCTCCAACCCGAAAGATGCCGATTTTTTTGCGCGCGCTAATCGCATGAAATTGCCGGCGCGTTTGGCGGCGTTTGGTCGCACACGGCGTGCAAACACGCGCTGTGAACAGGATGACAATTTGCGTGCGCTGATTGAAGCGGGCACGCCGGCAGTGACGTTGGTCGGCAAAACGTGGGATTTTCATGTCACGCAGGTGCTGGCGACGACGCTGGATGAAAACCTGGCGATGATTCGCGACAGCATCGCCTGGATGAAAGCGCAGGGGCGGGAAGTTATTTTTGACGCCGAGCATTTTTACGATGGTTTTGTGGCAAATCCGACGTATGCCGTGGCGACCTTGCAAGCCGCCGCCGAGGCCGGTGCCGATTGGTTGGTGTTATGCGAAACCAATGGCGGCAAACTGCCGTGGGAAATCGAGGCGATGACGCGCGAGGTTGCTCAGCGTTTATCGAACGCAAAGTTAGGCGTGCATTGCCATAACGATAGCGGTTGTGCGGTGGCGAATTCGCTGGCTGCCGTGCGCGCCGGCGCGACGATGCTGCAAGGCACCATCAACGGGTACGGCGAGCGCGTCGGCAACGCTGATTTGGTGACGATTTTGCCGAATCTGCAATTGAAAATGGGGCATACGGTGGTGCCAGATGAGCGTTTGCGTGAGTTGACCAGCTTGTCGCGTTTTGTCGCTGAAGTGGTCAATTTGAAGCATGACGATCATCAACCATACACCGGGCATTCCGCCTTTGCCCATAAGGGAGGCATTCATGTTGCGGCGATTTTGAAATCACCGGATACCTATCAACATATTGATCCGGAGCGGGTCGGTAATGAAATGCGCGCGGTGACTTCTGAATTGTCCGGTCGCGGCAATATTCAATTGCAGGCGCGCCGTATGGGATTGGATCTGGATAACGCAACGGCCCAGCATGTGCTGGCGCAGATCAAGCATCTGGAACATGAGGGCTTTACCTTTGAAGCCGCTGAAGCCAGCGTCGAATTGATGTTCCATCGGCTCAATCCGGATTATGTGCGGCCGTTTGAATTGCTCGATTATTTCGTCATTACCGAACGTCGCCATGGTCGCGGCCTGCTATCTGAAGCCACCGTGAAGGTCAAATTGGGCGACGTTGTGAAATTTACCGCTGCCGAAGGCAATGGCCCGGTCAATGCTTTAGCCAGTGCGTTACAAGATGCGTTGGTTGACACTTATCCGGTGTTGCGTACCTTGCATTTGATGGATTACAAAGTGCGCATTTTGGCGGGAACCGCCGGTACCGCAGCGAATACGCGCGTGCTGATTGACTTTCAGAGTGGCGGCGAAAGCTGGACCACGGTGGGTGCCAGCCCCAATATTATTGATGCCAGTTGGCGCGCGCTGGCCGATAGCATGGAATACGCCTTGCTTCGGCTGGGTATATTGGGCAAAAAATAAGCGACAAAACAGGCGTATTCGAACTGAAACTGCATCGCTATGCGTTCCTTTGTCCTCCTTTAACCCCCTTTGACGTGAAATAATCTCTTCCTTACTCAAAAAGTTAATCTCAAGAAGCTAATGCCATGAATTCGCGAACTCTTTACGACAAACTTTGGGACGCACACGTCGTCCATCAGGAAGCCAATGGCACTGCGTTGCTTTATATCGACCGCCATTTAGTGCATGAAGTGACCAGCCCACAAGCGTTTGAAGGCTTGAAGCTGTCTGGCCGCAAGCTGTGGCAGGCGAAAACGGTGCTGGCGACCCCCGACCATAACGTGCCGACCTGTGATCGAGCTGCCGGTATTGTTGATCCGGTTTCCCGCACGCAAGTGGAAACGCTGGATGCCAATTGCGCTGAATTCGGTTTGAATGAATTTCGCATGGACGATAGCCGCCAAGGCATTGTGCATGTGATTGGGCCGGAGCAAGGCTTTACCTTGCCTGGTACGACTTTGGTGTGCGGCGATTCGCATACCAGCACGCATGGTGCGTTCGGTGCGCTGGCGTTCGGTATCGGCACGTCTGAAGTTGAGCATGTGCTGGCGACGCAATGTTTGTGGCAGAAAAAATCGCAAACCATGCTGGTGCGCGTGGACGGCGAATTGCCGGCTGGTGTTACTGCCAAGGATATTGCGCTGGCGATTATCGGCAAAATCGGCACCGCTGGCGGCAACGGCTATGCGATTGAATTTGGTGGCGCGGCGATACGCGCCTTGTCGATGGAAGGCCGCATGACGTTGTGCAATATGGCGATTGAAGCCGGTGCGCGTGCCGGCATGGTGGCCGCCGACGAAAAAACCATTGCTTATGTGGCAGGGCGTCCGCAAGCGCCGCAGGGCGCGGCTTGGCAACAGGCGGTGGCGTATTGGCGTACGTTGCATTCGGATGCGGATGCCGTGTTTGATGCGGTGGTTGAGCTGGATGCAGCTGCGATTAAACCGCAAGTCACTTGGGGGACTTCTCCTGAGATGGTGTTGCCGGTCGATGCGCGCGTGCCGAATCCAGCCGATGCGCCGAATGCGGTGAAAAAAGCGGATTGGGAGCGTGCTTTGGCTTACATGGGGTTGACGGCTGGCACGCCGATTAATGAGATTGTTATTGATAAAGCATTTATCGGTTCGTGTACGAATTCGCGCATTGAAGATTTACGCGCCGCCGCCAGCGTTGCGCGTTGGGCGGTGGCACAAGGGCGCAAAGTGGCGGCCAATGTCAAGCTGGCGATGGTGGTGCCGGGTTCCGGTTTGGTGAAGGCGCAGGCGGAAGCGGAAGGCTTGGATAAGGACTTTGTCGCTGCGGGTTTTGAATGGCGCGATCCAGGTTGTTCGATGTGTTTGGCGATGAATGCCGACCGCTTGGAGCCGGGCGAGCGTTGCGCATCGACGTCGAATCGGAATTTTGAGGGCCGTCAAGGCCAGGGCGGCCGCACGCATTTGGTGTCGCCGGCGATGGCGGCAGCAGCAGCATTATTTGGCCATTTTGTTGATATTCGTGAGGTGATGCCATGACCACGCCACAAAAATGGATACTGTTCGGGGTGCTGAAAATCGCGTTGTTGGCGATAGCCGTGGGCGTCGTATTTAGTATGTATGGCTGCAACACTGTGCATGGCATAGGGCAGGATATTGAAAGAGCAGGCGAAGCGATTCAAAAGGCAGGACAAAAATGAAACCATTTACCGCTATTGATGGCTTGGTTGCGCCGCTGGATCGGGCGAATGTCGATACCGACGCCATTATTCCCAAGCAATTTCTCAAGTCGATCAAGCGTTCCGGCTTTGGGCCGAATGCCTTTGACGAATGGCGTTATCTTGATCGCGGTGAGCCGGGCATGGATTGCACGAATCGGCCGCTGAATCCTGAGTTTGTGCTGAATCAGGCGCGTTACCAAGGGGCTTCTGTTTTGCTGGCGCGGGAAAATTTTGGCTGCGGTTCCAGTCGCGAACATGCGCCGTGGGCGCTGGAAGATTACGGGTTTCGCGTCATTATCGCGCCGTCTTTCGCCGATATTTTCTTCAATAATTGCTTTAAAAACGGCGTGCTGCCGATTGTGCTGCCTGCCGATGTGGTCGATCGGCTGTTTCAAGCCGCCGATGCGACGCCCGGTTATCGCTTGCAGGTTGATCTGGCCGCACAAACCGTGACCACACCGGCTGGTGAGGTGATCTCCTTTGCGGTGGACGCGGAACGTAAGCATCGCTTGCTGAATGGTCTGGATGATATTGCCTTGACCTTGCAATACACCGAGGCGATCAAGGCGTATGAGAGCCGCCGGCGGGCTGAGGCAGGTTGGTTGTTTGCTTAATCTTGATTATTACTAAGGAATAAAAAACATGAAACTCGCAATTTTGCCAGGTGATGGCATTGGCACTGAAATCGTCGCGCAAGCGGTGAAAGTGCTCGACGTGCTCAAGCGCGATGGTGCCAGGATTGAGATGGAATACGGCAATATCGGTGGTATTGGTTACGATGCCGAAGGCGATCCATTACCGGAAACCACTTTGAAGCTGGCGAAAGCGGCCGATGCCGTTCTGCTGGGCGCGGTCGGTGGCCCGCAATATGACAAGTTGGAGCGGCCGTTACGGCCGGAACGGGGCTTGCTGCGTATTCGCAAGGAATTGAATTTATTCGCTAATTTACGTCCGGCGCTGTTGTACCCGGAGTTAGCCGCGGCATCTTCGCTGAAGCCAGAAGTGGTGGCCGGCCTGGACATCATGATCGTGCGCGAATTGACCGGTGACGTTTACTTTGGTCAGCCGCGCGGCATTGAAATGCGCAATGGCGAACGCGTCGGCTTCAATACTATGATTTACGCTGAATCGGAGGTGCGTCGGGTGGCGCATGTGGCTTTTGGCATCGCCATGAAGCGCGCTAAAAAGCTGTGCTCGGTGGAAAAGGCGAATGTGCTGGAATGTTCAGAATTGTGGCGTGATGTGGTGGCCGAGGTGGCGAAGGATTATCCCGAGGTGGAACTTTCTACTTTGTACGTTGATAACGCCGCCATGCAATTAGTGAAGAATCCAAAGCAATTTGACGTGATCGTCACCGGCAATATTTTCGGCGACATTCTGTCTGATCAGGCGTCGATGCTGTCTGGCTCCATCGGCATGCTGCCGTCGGCTTCGCTGGATGAAAACAATAAGGGTATGTATGAGCCGATTCATGGTTCTGCCCCCGATATTGCCGGCCGCGATATCGCCAATCCGCTGGCGACAATTTTGTCGGTGGCGATGATGTATCGCTACACCTTTGCCGATGCGGTGACGGCGGATCGCATTGAAAACGCGGTGAAAAAGGTGATTGCGCAAGGTTATCGCACGGGCGATATCTGGACCGAAGGCACGCAAAAAGTGTCCTGTTCGGCCATGGGTGATGCCGTGGTTGCGGTGCTGTAATAGAGATGGGCCAATTGCAACGCAAGTTGCTCACCGCTGAAGATTATTTCACCTCGACTAGCGAAACGAGGTGGGAGTTGATTGACGGCGAGTTTTGGGATAGGTCAGTAGCGCCGGGGATTCTGCATCAGTTGGTGTCGAGCCGGGTGGAAGTGACGTTGACCAATCGTATGGAAGCGCGTTGTAAACGGCGTACGGAGGATGGCGAACCGCCCTATACCTGTGTGCTGTTGCATGCGCCGATTGATGTGCGTTTAGGTGACATCACTGTGGTGCAACCGGATGTGCTGATTGTCTGTGATCCGGCTAAGTTGGCTAACGGTAAATATGTGATGGGTGCCCCCGATATGGTGCTGGAGGTGCTTTCGCCCGGTACGGCAAAGAAAGATCGACGCACTAAATTGCGGGTGTATCAAGCGGCTGGGGTGCCGGAATATCTCATTCTTGATCCCTACGGCAAGACGGTAGAGCGTTATATTTTGGCCTCTGGCCAATATGTCTGGCCGCCGGAAATTCTAGGGGTGGAAGACGAGCTGGAATTGCAAGCGCTACCAGGTGTACACATTGCGTTGAAAGATTGGTTTATTGAAGATTGATCGTTATAAAACAAATAAGGACAGTAAACATGAAAAGAGTAGGTTTGGTTGGTTGGCGCGGCATGGTGGGTTCGGTGTTGATGGGGCGGATGCAGGAAGAACGCGACTTCGATCATATTGATCCGGTGTTTTTCACGACTTCGAACGTCGGTGGCAAGGGTCCGGATAGTGCCATGACGGGCAAGGATGTGCCGCCGTTGAAGGACGCAATGTCGATCGACGATCTGAAGGCGATGGACATCATCATCACCGCGCAAGGCGGCGATTACACCAAGGCGGTGTATCCGAAGCTGCGCGCTGCCGGCTGGAACGGCTACTGGATTGATGCCGCTTCGGCGCTGCGTATGCAGGATGAGGCCATCATCATTCTTGATCCGGTCAATAAAGAAGTGATCAAAAACGGTTTGGCTAACGGCGTGAAGACTTACGTCGGCGGCAATTGCACGGTGTCACTGATGTTGATGGCGATTGGTGGTTTGTTTGAGGCCGGTCTGATTGAGTGGATTTCGCCGATGACCTATCAAGCTGCTTCCGGTGCCGGTGCGCGCAATATGCGTGAGCTGATTCAGCAGATGGGCGCGGTGAATGCCGAAGTCAAATCGCTGCTGGATGATCCCGCTTCCGCCATTCTCGAAATCGACAAAAAAGTGGCCGACTTCATTCGCTCCGAGCGTTATCCGCTCGATGCGTGGCCGGTGCCGCTGGCCGGCAATCTGATTCCCTGGATTGATGTTGCGCTGGCTTCCGGCCAATCGAAGGAAGAATGGAAGGCGCAGGTGGAAGCCAACAAGATTCTCGGCCGCAGCGATCGTCAGATTCCGATTGATGGCTTGTGTGTGCGCGTTGGTGCCATGCGCTGCCATTCGCAGGCGCTGACCATCAAGATGACTAAAGATGTGCCGCTGGAGGAGATTCATGGCTTGATCGCGGCGCACAACGACTGGGTGAAAGTGGTGCCGAATGATCGGGATATCACCATGCGCGAACTGACTCCGGCCGCGGTCACCGGCACGTTGACGGTGCCAGTGGGACGGATGCGCAAACTGAATATGGGGCCGGAGTATCTGACCGCCTTTACCGTTGGCGATCAGTTGCTGTGGGGTGCGGCGGAGCCGTTGCGCCGTATGTTGCGCATCATTCTGGAAGGTTAAACGTTTTGACTTCTGCGTCTGCCCCCTCACATTTTGATTTGGCCGCACTTGATTTGGCCACACTTGACCTAGCCATCCTCGGCGCGGATGCGCCGTTGGCCGATGCCTTCCTGGCCATTCTGGAAGAGCGCGAAATTCCACTGCGGCGTTTGTATGCCTTGACCTTCGGTGAAGAAGAGTCGAGTGCGACTTTTCAGGGGATGGATTGGCCTTATGAGGATGCCACCGCATTCGATTATCGTAAGGCACACGCATTGGTGGTGATGGGGCAAGAGATGGGGCAGGATGCGGCAGCACGGCGTTTGCTGGCGAAAATTCGCAGCGAACAGCCGCACTTGCCCATTCTGGATGTGAATGACGCCGATGCGCTGATTGATCCCGCTCCCGCGCAGGTGGCAGCGCGTTTGTTGCGGCCGATTAATGCGTTGGCCGGCCTGGTGTCTGCCGAAGCGTTCGTCACGTTGCCGGTGGCGTTGGCGGGCAAGGCGGGGATAGATGAATTGGCGGAGCAAACGCGCAGCTTATTCAATATGCAGACGCCGGAGTCGGAAGTTTTTCCGTTGCAGATTGCGTTCAATCTGCTGCCTGTTGCGCAGGCGGTAGGGCCGTTAGATTACGAAAGCCGATTGGCTCAAGCCACGATGCGATTAAGCAACGGGCTGGCGGTGGGGTTTACTGCGGCGACAGGTTCCCTGTTTTTTGGCGCGGTGATGGCGCTGCATGTGCGCACCGAGCAGGTGTTGGATATTGAAAAATTACGCCATGCATTGCAGCATAAAGCGGGCATTACGCTGATGGAAGCGGATTTGCCCGCCGCAATGCCATCGCCTGCGACGGATGCGCAGGGCAGTCAAGATGTTTTTGTGGGTAGAATCCGCGTTGATGGCAATGCAGGTCGTTTTTGGTTGGTGTTCGACCCGATTGCATTGGAGGCGGCTCAGGTAGTTACTTGGCTAGAAAGCTTGAAGGTAGAGAATACAAGGCGAAGCAATGATCAAGACTAAAAAAATCAGCAACTTGTTATGGGCGTTGTTGTTCGCCTGGGGTTCGGTTAATGCGGCTGGCTTGGGCCGATTAACCGTTCAATCGGCGCTTGGGCAACCACTCAAGGCTGAGATTGAGCTGCTTTCGGTAACGAAAGACGATTTGGCCGACATCACGGTGAAATTAGCCAGTCCGGAAGCGTTTCGTCTCGCGCATATTGATCGGCAGGAAGCGTTGGTTAATTTGCGTTTCGCTGTCGATCAGCGGGCAAATGGGCAGCCGGTGATTCGAATTTCATCGACGGCATCGGTGCCCGATCCTTTCCTGGATATGTTGATTGAGCTGAACTGGCGCTCCGGCCGCTTGGTGCGTGAATACACGGTTTTGCTGGATCCGCCGCCGGCAGCGAAGCCCGCCGAGACGCTGCGCCCGCTGATCGCCCCGCCCGAATTGGCGGCTACGCTTGACGCGAAGCCGGCGGTGCAGCCGGATGTGCAGGTTCAAAGTCAAACCCAAAGTCAGGCCCAGGCTCAAAGCCAAAGTCAAACCCAAGCCCAAGCCCAAGCCCAAGCGCAGGCCAAGCCCAGGAAGAAGCCGGCACCGGTGCCGGCTGAAGACGTGGCGGAGGCTTATGGGCCGGTTCGTTCAGGCGAGACTTTGCGTGCTATCGCCAATAAGGTCAGAACGCCGGACGTTAGCGTTGACCAGATGCTGGTGGGGTTGTATCGCGCCAATAAAAAGGCATTCCACAACGACAATATGAACAGCCTTAATCGTGGCGCTGTTCTTAAGATTCCTGACGGTGATGCAATCGGTGATTTGTCTCAGGTAGAGGCTGAGAAGACGGTGGCGGCGCATGCGTCGGAGTGGTATGCCTATCGTCGTAAACTGTCTCAGGTTGCCGCTGCGGCGGCGAGGCCGGTCGTTGAAGATCAGTCGGCGGGCAAGATTGTGCCGCAACGCGAAGTGGTGGCACCGCCGGTCGCTGCGACGACGAAAGATGTACTTAAGCTTTCCAAAGGTGAGCCGGGTAAAGTAGATAAAAATGGCAAGGACGCCAAGGATAAGGCACAGGAAAAAGTCCTGGAAAAAGTCAATGCCATGGAGGAGGAGCTGGCCGCGAAAGCCCGCGCCCTGCAAGAAGCACAAGATCGCGTCAGTCAGTTGGAACGGACTGTGCTTGATATGCAAAAGTTGTTGGAGATGAAAGCGCAAGAGAAGGCCCAAGAGAAAGCACAGCAGGCGACGCAAGCAGCGCCCTCTGCCGAGCCGGTTGCTGTTGCGCCGGTTGAGCCTGCGCAAACACCTGCTCCAGAGCCTGCTCCGGCGGTTGTTCCTCCGGTTGTTCCACTCCCCGCGGTTGCGCCGCCTGCACCGGCAGAAGCGCCAGCTGCAGGCTGGATGTCGTCTTTGCTGGGGAATCCGCTCTATATCGGTGGTTTTGTCGCCGCGCTTCTGTTATCTGCCTTGGTCTGGATGATGGTGGTGAGCAATCGCCGTCGTAAGAGCATGATGAAGTTTGAAGACAGCATCATGACCGGGGGAGAGTTTAAGAATAACAATGTGTTTAATGCTACCGGTGATGCCGCCGCCGGCGCAAATACAGAAAGCAGCATGTTGCTGACTGACTTCAGTCGATTGGGCATGGGGGCCATCGATAATCATGAAGTTGATCCGATCGCCGAGGCTGAGGTTTACATGGCCTACGGCCGTGATGCGCAAGCCGAAGAAATTCTGCGGGAAGCGTTGGCGAAAGATCCTGCGCGGCATGAGATCGCGCTGAAACTGCTTGAGCTTTATGTTTCTCGCAAAGACGCCAATGCTTTTGAGGCGACGGCCAGCGATTTGTACGCCAGTCTCGGCGGGCAAAATACGCCGGTTTGGCAACGCGCCGCTGAAATGGGGCGCAGCATTGATCCGGACAATCCGCTTTATCAAGCGGCCTCTGCCTCAACCGGTGGCGCTGTAAAAGCGGCTCCTGCCATGGCACGGGCTCCCGTCGCCGCTGCAGCGGTTGCTTCTGCTGCTGCTGCTTCTGTTATGGCGTCAGATGTGGAACCAGCAGGGGAAGCGCTGGGCGATCTGGAAGAATTGGCCAGTATGGCCGGCTGGGATGAAGAGGAAAAAGAAGAGGATAAAGAGGCAGAAAAAGATACCACGCCAACGCTGACACAAGAAGTGGCGCCTGGCTCGGATGCGGATAACGGCCTTGATTTCACCGCGACATCTGTGGCTGATTTTGCGCCGCAGCCTGAAGCCGCGCCGAGTGTTGCGTCTGTCGATGATAATTTGATGGAGTTTGAACTACCCGAGCCCGCCTTGGAGGTGAATGCCTCCCCGCCTGAACTGGCTGATCTTGATTTGAATGAGGTGGAAGATTTTTCACTGGATGCTGATTTGTCCGCCGCTTTTGATTTGCCGCAGGCTGAGGCAGCGGCGAAATCTGCCTTACCGGAACTGCCTGACGAATCAGCGCTTGATTTTGTGCCTGCGCTGGCAGCGGCACCCGAAGCTGCGTCCCAGTCTGCCGTGCCGGTCGATGAAATGGCGGAGTTTGAGCTGCCGGAAACGATGGGCGAGGTTGCTCTGGACGAAAGTGCGCTTGACGCAAGTGCAGGTGAAGAAACCGAGTCGGCCAGCGGCGAGAGTAGCGCGATGCCGGTTTTCGATTTATCGGATATCGACCTGGATCTTGATCTTGACGAAATGGCCGAGGCGCAAGCAAAAGCCGAGGCGGAAGCTGTCGCCAAGCCGGAACCTGAAGCCGAGGAGAAAGAAGTCACGGCGGAGGTTGAGGATCTGTTTGCTGCCTTCGAGATGGAAGCGGCGAGCGAGCTTGACGTTGCGCCGGTTGAAGAATTGCCTGTCGCAGAAATGCCTGGTGCAGAAATGCCTGGCGCAGAGCCACCGGCGCAAACCGAGCCGGAGTTAGACCCGGAATTGCGCGAAGAGGTCAACACCAAGCTTGATTTGGCGCGTGCTTACCTGGAGATGGGGGATCGTGAAGGCGCGCGTGAAATTTTGCAGGAAGTGCTCGGCGAAGGGGACACGCAGCAAAAGGCTGAAGCCGCTCAGTTGATGGCGGATGCAAGCTGATTTTTTGCGACCTGGACTATTCGCTTGTTGCACCCGACGAGTCTTATTCTGATTTACCTGTTGGCAGCCTTGGCGATTCCAGGGTTGCCATTTTTCATATTGCTGATTTTGCTGCTGTTGGCCGTTGCGTTGTTGATTGTGCAGCGGCGCGCGCCTTTACGTTTGCTGTGGCGGACGCGCTGGCTGTTATTGATCTTGTTGTTGGGTTACGCCTACAGCATGCCCGGCGATTCAGTCTGGCAGGCGTTGGGCGGTTTTGCGCCGACCTGGCAGGGCTTGCAGCACGGGGCAGGGCAGGCGGTACGGCTGATTGTGCTGTTGCTTTGGCTGGATGCGCTGGTTTTGCGTTTACCCGCGGATGAATTACTGAGTGGCCTGTATCAATTGCTGCAACCGCTATTACTGCCGCCCTTGTCCTGGCTCGGCTTCAAGCCGAGTCGCATTGCGCTGCGTTTGGGCTTGACTTTGCGGGCAATCGAAGAGGTAGAGCGCGGGCGCGGAAATCTCAAACGTTTGCTAACGGCTGATTTTTCACCCGATTTTTCACCTGGTTTTTCTTCAAGCGCGCCCGAAGCGGCGTTACCCCACCGCGTGCAACTTCGTCTTTCGCCGCTGCGCGTCATTGATGTCGCGGTGCCGGCTGGGCTGCTGTGCGTCATGCTGTTGGGCTGGATGAGTCGATAGCATGGCGGAAACACACGGGGTAGCCACCCGCATCGCTTTGGGCATCGAATACGATGGCCGTCAATTTTGTGGTTGGCAGACGCAGCCGTCCGCCTGCGCGTTACAAAATCATCTGGAACGTGCTTTGGCAGAAGTGCAGGGCGCACCGGTGCAAACTGTCACGGCGGGGCGCACCGATGCCGGTGTGCATGCTGTTGCGCAGGTGGTGCATTTTGATATGCAGCATTTTCGGCCGGAACATGCCTGGGTGTTTGGCACTAATGCGCGTTTGCCCGCCGGCATGTCGGTGTTGTGGGCGAAGACCATGCCGCCGGATTTTCATGCCCGTTTTGCTGCGCTTGAACGCACGTATCGTTACGTTTTGATCAATCAGCCGACACGCCCTGCTTTGCTGGCTGGGCGTGTCGGCTGGGTGCATGGCGAGTTGGATGTGGCCGCGATGCAAGTAGCAGCGCAGTACTTTATCGGCGAGCAGGATTTTTCCGCTTTTCGTGCGGCGGAATGTCAGGCGAGAACACCGGTGCGCGATGTGCGTGCCGTGCAAGTCTGGCGACACGGCGCTTGCGTGCAATTTGAGTTTCGTGCCAACGCTTTTTTGCATCATCAGGTGCGCAACATGGTCGGTGCGCTGGTTTGGGTCGGGTTGGGACGCCGCCCACCGGCCTGGATCGCTGAAGTATTGCAAACGCGTGAACGCAAGCATGCTGCTGCCACCTTCGCCGCCGATGGCCTCTATTTGGCAGAGGTTCGCTACGATGCGCGTTTTGGCGTGCCATTGCGCGCTGATTTAGGGCCGCTCGGTTATTTTCCGCAACCGGGTGTCGAGTGATTGTTTTTTATTCTGCAATGGATTTTATTTTGTAATGACGCGCGTAAAAATTTGTGGCATTACCCGCCCGGAAGATGGCCTGGCCGCCGCACAAGCCGGCGCAGATGCCATCGGTCTCGTTTTCTATGACCGAAGCCCGCGCAATCTGGCGATAGCGCAGGCCGTCAGTATCGTGCGGGCGCTGCCGCCGTTTGTCAGCACTGTTGCCTTGTTCGTCAATCCGCAGGCTGAATGGGTGGCGGCGGTGTTGCAGCAGGTGCGGCCGGACGTGTTGCAGTTTCATGGCGAAGAGTCGGCGCAATTTTGTCGGAGTTTTGGCGTGCCTTATCTGAAGGCGTTGCGCGTGCGGCCGCAAGTCGATTTGATACAATCCGCCGCTTTGTATCCGGACGCGCAAGGGGTGTTGCTGGACGCTTGGAGCGACGCAGCACATGGCGGCACTGGTGCGCAGTTTGATTGGTCGTTGATTCCGGCGAATGTGCCGCAGCCATTGCTGCTTGCTGGCGGCTTGCATCCGGCCAATGTGCGTCAGGCAATTGAACAGGTACGACCTTGGGCGGTAGATGTGTCCAGCGGAGTCGAAATCTCGAAAGGGATCAAGGATGCGGCGCTGATCGCCGCTTTCATGAAGGAAGTGAAAAATGCAGTTTGAACGTGAAATAAACCCGGATTTACCCGATGCCAACGGCCATTTTGGCCCGTATGGCGGTGTTTTTGTCGCTGAAACCTTGATGGCCGCGTTGGACGAACTCAAGCACGAATATGAAGCGGCGCGGCGCGATCCTGATTTTCTGGCTGAATTTCATCATGAATTGCGCCATTACGTTGGCCGTCCCAGCCCGATTTATCATGCCAAACGCTGGTCGCAAATTCTCGGCGGCGCACAGATTTATTTGAAGCGCGAAGACTTGAATCACACCGGCGCCCACAAGATCAATAACACCATCGGTCAGGCATTGTTGGCGCGCCGTATGGGCAAGAAACGGGTGATTGCCGAAACCGGCGCCGGTCAGCATGGCGTCGCTTCCGCGACAGTGGCGGCGCGTTACGGCATGGAATGCGTGGTTTACATGGGCGCAGAAGACATCAAACGACAATCGCCGAACGTGTTTCGCATGAAGTTGCTCGGTGCGACTGTGGTTGGCGTCGAATCCGGCTCCAAAACGCTGAAAGATGCGCTCAATGAGGCTATGCGCGATTGGGTCACCAACGTCGAATCGACTTTTTATATTCTCGGCACCGCTGCCGGCCCGCATCCTTACCCGATGTTGGTGCGCGATTTTCAATGTGTCATTGGCGAAGAATCGAAGGTGCAAATGGCGGAAATGCTCGGTCGGCAGCCCGATGCGGTGATCGCTTGCGTCGGTGGCGGCTCTAACGCGATTGGCATTTTTCATCCGTATATTCCAGTGGCAGGCGTGCGTTTGATTGGTGTTGAAGCCGGCGGTTTAGGTATTAGTAGCGGGCAGCATGCCGCGCCGCTGTCCGCCGGTCGGCCAGGCGTGTTGCATGGTTTCCGCTCTTATTTGATGCAGGATGCCAACGGCCAGATTATCGAAACGCATTCGGTTTCTGCGGGTTTGGATTATCCCGGCGTTGGCCCGGAACACAGCTATTTGAAAGATAGTGGGCGTGCCGAATATGTCGCCATCAACGATGATGAAGCGCTGGCCGCTTTTCATCATTTGTGTCGTTTTGAAGGCATTATCCCGGCGCTGGAATCGAGTCACGCCCTCGCTTACGCCGCCAAACTCGCGCCCACGCTGGATAAGGACAAGGTGTTGTTAGTGAATTTGTCCGGGCGCGGCGATAAAGATATTAATACGGTGGCGAAATTGGCTGGGCTTGAGTTGTAACGTTGAATGCCTACCGCTCTAAGAGATGGACCTTATCGTTTTTTCTTCTATTCCAGTGATTGCGGCGAACCTCCACACATCCATATTGAACGTGATGAAAATATTGCAAAATTCTGGTTATTGCCTGTGCGGCTTTCCCATAGCGGCGGCTTTCCACGTGCTGAGATAGTCCGCGTTCAATGCATGGTTTTTGAGCGTCAATTTGCGTTAATGGAGGCATGGAATGCTTACTGTCAGTACGATTGAAATCGACGTACCGTTGGCCGAGCATGTCTCGGTTTGCGATGACACGTTG
>CAYWXO010000043.1:0-8179 GCA_964462255.1 uncultured Thiobacillus sp.
TTTTGGAGCGAAATTTTGGCGCAAGGCGGCGCACGCCCGGCGATCGAATCATTCAAAGCTTTCCGCGGCCGCGAGCCCAGCATCGACGCCCTCCTGCGCCACAACGGCATGGCTTGATTTAACCGCGCCAGCGCTAGAAATTGACCCAATTACTCGGGAATTGCATACTTCGGCCTTGTTCATCATTCTTGAATATTCCAATGTTCGCCAGACTGCGGGAAGACATCGGCGTTGTATTTGACCGCGATCCGGCGGCGCGCACTTTCTTTGAAGTGCTCACCACCTATCCGGGCTTGCACGCCATTCTGTTGCATCGCCTATCGCATGAATTGTGGCGCGCCGGATTCAAATGGCTGGCGCGTTTTACCAGCTATTTCGGCCGCTGGATGACCGGCATCGAGATTCATCCGGGTGCCACTCTCGGTCGCCGCGTGTTTATTGATCACGGCATGGGCGTGGTCATTGGCGAAACCGCCGTCATTGGTGACGACTGCACGCTGTATCACGGCGTCACCTTGGGAGGCACTTCCTGGAACAAAGGCAAGCGGCATCCCACCTTGATGGCCGGCGTCATTGTTGGGGCCGGTGCCAAGATTTTGGGGCCGATTACTTTGGGCGTCGGCGCAAAAATCGGCTCTAACGCGGTGGTGGTGAAAGATGTCCCGGATGGCGCAACAGCAATCGGCATTCCCGCGCGCATTCTGGATAGTGGGCAAGACAAAGCGCGCGAAGCCGTTGCTAAAAAACTCGGTTTTTCTGCCTATGCCGTCTCAAGCGACATGAATGACCCCATCGTGAAAGCGATCCACGGCCTGATTGATCACTCCGCCAACACCGATCAACGCCTTGCCTGGGTGATGGCGGAATTGGCCCGTCTCGGCGGCGGCAAAGAAGACGCCAAGGCAGACGATCATTTCGACGCGGCTTCATTGAACAAGATGGTTGACTGAAACTTCTGAAAACTTCACCTCTTGAAAATTGAATAGTTGACCAAATTAATCGGGATTAGTACAGTGTCGATATTCATTTTTCAACAGCGAGGCAGAGCATGCGGCTAACCACCAAGGGACGTTTTGCAGTAACAGCCATGATCGATCTAGGGATGCGCCATAAACGCGGCCCGGTGACATTGGCCGGCATCAGTGAGCGCCAGAGAATTTCTTTATCTTACCTGGAGCAGTTATTTGGCCGCTTACGTCGGCAAGGCATCGTCGATAGCGTGCGCGGCCCCGGTGGCGGTTACACGCTGGCGCACGCCATGAGCGAGATTTCGGTGGCGGACATTATCCGCGCCGTCGATGAACCGATTGATGCGACCCAATGCGGCGGGCTCGGCAATTGCCACGATGAACGCGAATGCATGACGCACGATTTATGGACCAGTTTGAATGTGCGCATTTACGAATATCTCGCTTCAGTCAATCTGGACGAATTGGTGCAAAAACAACTGGAAAAACAGGCCGAAACAGCCTCTGTCGAACATCAGCACGAAGCACGACGCGTGCTGGGCTCGGCCGACCTCAACCCCAGCTTGATGCACAAAATAGTCACGGAACACAAGACCGCAGTTGGAACATAAGACGGCAGTTGGAACATAAGACCGCAGTTTGAACATAAATCACCCTACATGGTTAATGGAGCGCACTCAGATGGTTAAAACCCCTATTTATCTCGATTATTCAGCGACCACCCCAGTTGATCCGCGTGTTGCTGACAAGATGATTCCCTATTTAACCGAGATGTTCGGCAATCCAGCGTCACGTTCGCATGTATTCGGCTGGGATGCCGATCACGCCGTGGAAGAAGCGCGTGGCCATGTCGCCGCGTTGGTGAAGGCTGACCCGAAAGAAATCGTCTGGACTTCCGGCGCAACGGAATCAAACAACCTCGCCATTAAAGGGGCGGCGCATTTTTATCACGGCAAAGGCAAGCACCTGATTACCGTGAAAACTGAGCACAAGGCGGTGTTGGACACCTGCCGCGAGCTGGAGCGCGTCGGCTTTGAAGTGACTTATCTTGGCGTCAAACCGGATGGCCTGATTGATATGGACAGCCTGAAAGCGGCGATCCGCCCGGATACCGTGCTGATTTCGGTGATGTATGTGAATAACGAAATCGGCGTCATTCAAGATATTCCGGCCATCGGCGAGTTATGCCGCGAAAAAGGCATCCTGTTTCATGTCGATGCCGCGCAAGCCACCGGCAAAGTGCAGATTGATTTAAGCAAACTGAAAGTCGATTTGATGTCGTTTTCGGCGCATAAAACCTACGGCCCGAAAGGCGTTGGCGCGCTGTATGTACGCCGTAAGCCACGCGTGCGGCTCGAAGCGCAGATGCACGGTGGCGGCCATGAACGCGGCATGCGTTCCGGCACCTTGGCGACGCATCAAATTGTCGGCATGGGCGAGGCCTTCCGCTTGGCCAAATTAGAAATGGACGCAGAAACTGAACGCATTCGCACCCTGCGTGACAAGCTGTGGCGCGGTTTTCAAGATATGGAAGAAGTGCATCTGAATGGCGATTTCGACCGCCGCATCGCCGGCAATTTGAACGTCAGCTTTAACTTCGTCGAAGGCGAAAGTTTGATCATGGCGATCAAGGATTTGGCGGTGTCATCCGGCTCAGCCTGTACTTCCGCCAGCCTTGAACCGTCTTATGTGCTGAAAGCGCTCGGCCGCAATGACGAACTGGCGCACAGCTCCATCCGCTTTAGCATTGGCCGCTTCACCAGCGATGAAGAAATTGACTACACCATCCGGCTGTTGCACGAAAAAATCGGCAAATTGCGGGAAATGTCGCCGTTATGGGAAATGTTCCAGGACGGCATTGATTTGAATACGGTGCAATGGGCTGCACATTAAATTAGGAGCACGAAAATGGCATACAGCGAACAAGTTCTGGATCATTACGAAAACCCACGCAATGTAGGGGCATTCGGCAAAGAGGATATGGGCGTCGGCACCGGCATGGTCGGCGCGCCAGCATGCGGCGATGTGATGAAGTTACAAATTCGCGTCAACGATCAAGGCATTATTGAAGATGCCAAGTTTAAAACCTACGGTTGCGGCTCTGCCATTGCGTCATCTTCCCTAGTGACCGAATGGGTCAAGGGCAAGACGCTGGACGAGGCGATGAATCTGAAGAACACCCAGATCGCCGAAGAACTCGCGCTGCCGCCGGTGAAAATTCACTGCTCGATTCTGGCGGAAGATGCCATCAAAGCCGCCGTGGCCGATTACAAACAAAAGCACGGCAATGCCGCCGGCAGCTCGGAATACACCGCCTGCAATCCGCCCACATCACTTTAAACCCGCAGTTTAAACCCCCGGCTTAAACACATAAGGAGCCCATTATGACGACTGCCACCGGCGTTACGCTGTCTGAGCGCGCTGCGACACACATTAAAAACTTCATCGCCAAACGCGGTAGCGGCATCGGCCTCAAATTGGGCGTACGCACTTCCGGCTGCTCCGGCATGGCCTACAAGCTGGAATTCGCCGATGTCGCCGATCCGGAAGATTTGCAGTTTGAAAGTCACGGCGTCAACGTCTTCATCGACCCGAAAAGCCTGAGCTATCTGGCCGGCACCGAACTCGATTTCGTCCGCGAAGGCCTCAACGAAGGTTTCAAGTTCAATAATCCGAACGTGAAATCCGAATGCGGCTGCGGCGAGTCGTTTAATGTTTAAAGACTTGCTGAAAGACTTCTCCGGCAATCACTTCGACCTGTTCGGCTTGCCGATGACCTTTGCGCTGGAGGCCAATCAGCTTGATCAGGCCTATCGCAACCTGCAGGCCGAAATTCATCCGGATAAATTTGCCCATGCCGGTGAAGCAGAACAACGCCTCGCCATGCAATGGTCAACGCGGGTCAATGAAGCCTATCAGGCGTTACGCAAGCCGTTCGAGCGGGCGCGTTATCTGCTTGAACTGCACGGCGTTGAGGCGATGGACCCGAAAAACACCGTCATGCCGGCCGATTTCTTGCTGCAACAAATGGAATGGCGCGAAACCTTGCAAGAAGCGTTGGCAAAACGCGATGCCGCCGCGTTGCAGACCCTGGAAACAAGTTTGAAAGCGCAGGCGAAAGCGTTACAAAACGAGTTGGCCGCCTTGATTGACGCGCAAAAAGCCTATGTGGCGGCCGGCGATGTGCTGCGCAAAATGCGTTTTGTCGATAAATTGCTAGCCGACCTAGACGCCGCCTACGCCGAACTCGATTAAATCTCTGCTTCGCCTCAACACACTATTCTGATTCCGTTGTAATTACCGAGCACTGTTGACCCAATGGCCCTCTTACAAATCTCCGAGCCTGGTTTATCCACCGCGCCGCATCAGCATCGTTTAGCGGTCGGTATTGATTTAGGCACCACCAACTCCTTGGTTGCTACGGTGCGCAACGGCGTTGCCGTGGTGCTGAACGATGCTGCCGGGCATAGTCTCTTGCCGTCGGTAGTGCGCTATCACAAAGAGGGCGCTGTCACGGTGGGCAAAGAAGCGCAAGCACAGGCCGCGCTGGATCCGCACAACACCATCAACTCGGCAAAACGCTTCATGGGCCGTGGCATCAAGGATATTCCGGACATTTCAACCCTGCCCTATCAATTTATTGATGCGCCCGGCATGGTGCAATTAAAAACCGCGGCTGGCATAAAAAGCCCGGTCGAAGTCTCCGCCGAAATTTTAAAAGTCTTGAAAGCGCGTGCCGAGGCAGCCTTAGGCGGTGAGCTGGTCGGCGCAGTGATTACCGTGCCCGCCTATTTCGACGATGCGCAACGTCAAGCGACCAAAGACGCGGCGAAAGTGGCCGGTGTCAATGTGCTGCGCCTGCTCAACGAACCGACCGCGGCCGCCATCGCCTACGGGCTCGATAATGCCGCCGAAGGCATTTATGCGGTTTACGATCTGGGCGGCGGCACCTTCGATATTTCCATTCTTAAGCTGACCAAAGGCGTGTTCGAAGTGCTCGCCACCAACGGCGATTCGTCCCTCGGTGGTGACGATTTCGACCGCCGCGTCTATTGCTGGATGCTGGAAAAAGCCGGTCTGCATACGCTAAGCGACCACGATAAAACCTTGCTGATGGCGCATGCGCGCGCCGCCAAAGAAGCGTTGTCCGACTATCCGCAAACGCAAATCACCGCCGTGCTAGCCAGCGGCGAAGTGATCGACCTGACGCTGACCGAAACGCTGTTCAATGAAATCACCGAAAGCCTGGTCAACAAAACGCTGACGCCAACCCGCAAAGCGCTGCGTGACGCCGGTCTGCAAGCCGATGAAGTCAAAGGCGTGGTCATGGTGGGCGGCTCGACGCGAGTGCCGCGCATTCTGGCCGCGGTGGGCGAATTTTTCGGCCAAACCCCCTTGACCAATCTTGATCCGGACAAAGTGGTGGCATTGGGGGCCGCCATTCAAGCCAACGTGCTAGCCGGCAACAAAGTCGGCGACGATTGGCTGCTGCTTGATGTGGTGCCGCTGTCGCTCGGTCTGGAAACCATGGGCGGCCTCACCGAAAAAATTATTCCGCGCAATGCCACTATTCCCACCGCACGCGCGCAGGAATTCACCACTTACAAAGACGGCCAGACCGCGATGAGTATTCATGTCGTGCAAGGCGAACGCGAGCTGGTGGCCGATTGCCGCAGCTTGGCACGCTTTGAATTGCGCGGCATTCCACCGATGGTTGCCGGCGCGGCGCGCATTCGCGTCACCTTTCAAGTCGATGCCGACGGCTTGCTTTCAGTGACGGCGCGCGAATTAGGCACCGGCATCGAATCGCATATCGCAGTGAAACCGTCATACGGCCTGACCGATGATGAAGTAGCCACCATGTTGCGCGACTCTTACGCGCACGCGCAGGACGACATGAGTGCGCGCAATCTGGCCGAAGCACGGGTGGATGCGCAACGCTTGGTGGAGGCGACCGCGGCCGCCCTGGCGGAAAATGGCGCACTTCTACTCGCTGAGCACGAATTGCGTGCCATTGAAAAATCCATCGCCGACCTCAAACAAATTATTGGCGGCAACGACCTGGCAACCCTAAAACGCGCCTCGGAAGCATTGAACAAAGACACCGTTGAGTTCGCCGCGCGCCGCATGGATCAGAGCGTGAAAAAAGCACTCACCGGCCATAAATTGGACGAACTCGACTTTTAAACGTTGTAAAAAGCATTCATTGGAGCTTGAGCATGCACCCCACTACAAACGCATTCCCGCCCGAATTCATCGCTTCGCTGCAAGCCCGTCTGGACAGCCATCCGATTTACGCCGCGGTAAAAACGATCGAAGATTTGCGTGTATTTATGGCGCACCACGTCCACTCGGTGTGGGATTTCATGTCGCTGATTAAATATCTGCAATTCACCGTTGCGCCTGCGCGCTGGCCTTGGACACCCGGCATTGATCCGACCATTCAGCGCTTCATCAACGAACTGGTGCTGGAAGAAGAAACCGATGCCGCCGGCCCCGACGCACCTGGCGAATTTTCCAGTCACTTCCAGCTTTATCTCGGCGCAATGCGTGAAATTGGTGCCGATCCGACCACTCCGGCGCGCTTCGTCGAAATTGCCGGCCGTGACGGCATCGCCGCGGCGTTGGCCAGCGGCCTCGCCCCTGCGCCTTCGGCAGCATTCAATCGCGTCACGTTTGGCTTTATCGACTCGGGCAAAGCGCACGCAGTCGCCGCCGCACTTTCACTCGGTCGCGAACACATTATTCCCGCCATGTTCCGCGCCTTGCTGCAACGCATGGCAGTCAGCGAAACGCAAGCGCCCATCTTTCATTACTACCTGAATCGACATATTCATCTGGATGAAGATTTTCATGCGCCGTTATCGCTGCGCTTGCTCAACGGCTTGTGTGAAGGCGATGCGGTCAAGCTGGCCGAAGCGCGTGACGCCGCCATTCGCGCGGTCGATGCGCGCGTCGAATTCTGGGATGGCGTGCTGGCCAGCCTGCCCAGTCAGATTTCTCTCTCCGCTTAACAGGAAGCAGCTATGCCTCAGTTAATTGTTTTACCTCACGTTGAACTCTGCCCGGATGGTGCCGTCATTGACGCGCAAAAAGGCGTCTCCCTGTGCGATCTTCTGCTCGACAACGGCATTGACATTGAACATTCCTGCGAAAAATCTTGCGCCTGTACCACCTGCCATATTGTGGTGCGCGAAGGTTTTGCTTCGTTATCCGAAGCGAGCGAACTGGAAGACGATCTACTTGATAAGGCCTGGGGCCTGGAACCCACTTCACGGCTGTCTTGCCAAGCTTTGATGGGCAAGGAAGATATCGTGATCGAAATCCCCAAATACACCATAAACATGGTCAAGGAAGGACATTGAAATGATGAAATGGACCGACACACTCGACATTGCCATCGCGCTGGTTGAGCATCACCCCGACATCGACCCGCGCACCGTGCGCTTCACCGATTTACACCGCTGGATCATGGCCTTACCCGACTTTTCTGATGACCCCAACCGGTCCGGCGAGAAGATTCTGGAAGCGATTCAAATGGCCTGGATAGAGGAAATGGATTGACACTCACTGCTCTCATTCCCCCGCGCACCCTCTCCACCCTCTCCACCCTCACGCACCTGCTGGGGGCGGCTTTACTCCTCGCCGCCACACCGAATTATGCAGAGGCGGTCAAGATGGGTGGCGTTGATAAATTTGGTTTTAAGGGCGTTGAATTAGGTGCCAACCTAGCCGTTATCGCCAGCAACCCGAAATATGAATGCCGCACAGTCACCACGCCCATCGCTGACAAAGTGTGCAGCCTGCGCAAACACGAAGTAGAAACCATTGCCGGTGCGCCGATTGATTCGCTGTTTTATTTTTTTGACGCCAGCGGCTTAACCGGCATTGTGCTGAGTCTGCCGGAAACGCATTTTCAGCCGGTGGTGAGCGCCCTGACTGAAAAATACGGCACGCCGACGTTAAAAACAGAAATCTTAAAAAGTCTTAAAGGTGTTACGCATGAAAATCGGCTTTATCACTGGCCACGGCCGGGCGCTTCGTTAAAAGCCGAACGCTTTTCCGGCCGGCTGGATAAATCTTCCATTCGCATCATTGACGACGGCGCAGTGCAACGCAATCAACAACGGCGTGCCTTAATCGCGCAAGATCCCCGTAAGGATCTGTAGAACTCTTTATCTTCTCATTAACCTCTCCTCGCGCCGGGGCTG
>CAYWXO010000043.1:8279-17901 GCA_964462255.1 uncultured Thiobacillus sp.
TAAGGATCTGTAGAACTCTTTATCTTCTCATTAACCTCTCCTCGCGCCGGGGCTGGGCGACAATACGGCTATGACATCCTCTCTTTCCTCTTCATCTTCATCTTCCTCCCCCTCCCCCCGCCTTCTCGCTGCCAACCTGGTCAATGCCGTTTTACTGGAAGGGTGCAGCCTAACCGCCGCACTGGCGAATTTACGCACCGCCGCGGCTGGGCGCACGAATCCGCAACATCCCGATAGCCAATCACTGGCCGCCGCCCAAAATCTGGCGTATGGCGTCTTGCGCGAAGCCGGCCGGCTGCAATTTTTTCTGGCGCAATTAACGCAACGCCCGGTGCAACCGGAGGCATTAATCGGTCATTTGCTGGTGGGCCTGCACGAACTAGATGCCGAGTTAGCGCCCGCCTATGCCGCAGTCAACGAAACCGTTGCGGTTGCCGCCCACCGCTTCCCGCACGCGCGCGCCTTTGTCAATGCCGTCATGCGCAACTTTCAACGCCGGCACGGTGAACTGGCCCGCGGCGTTCTACAACATCCAGAAGCGCAGTGGAATTTCCCGCCCTGGTGGCTAGAACGATTGCAAGCAGAATATCCCAACCAATGGCAAGCCATCGTCAACACGCTGAATACGCGGCCGCCACTCACCTTGCGCATTAATCAACGCCAAATCGCCTTAGCCGCTTATTCGGAGCAACTCACCGCGGCCGGGCTGTCGCACCGTATCGTCGGCGCGGCCGCTTTGATCCTGGATACACCGGTTCCGGTCGCAGAACTGCCCGGTTTTTCAGCCGGCCACGTCTCGGTGCAAGACCGCGGCGCGCAACTGGCCGCCCCGCTGCTGGAGGTCAGCGCCGGCATGCGCGTGCTCGATGCCTGCGCCGCGCCGGGCGGCAAAACCAGCCATCTGCTCGAAATCGCCGACATTGATTTAGTCGCCATCGACAACGACGCCAGCCGACTTAACCGCGTACAAGAAAATCTGCATCGGCTCGGTTTAACCGATTTACCCAACGCGCACATCGACTTATTGGCGCAGGATGCCGGCAAACCTTCGCTCTGGTGGGACAAACAACCGTTCGACCGCATTCTGCTCGATGCCCCCTGTACCGCATCGGGCGTAGTAAGGCGACATCCAGATGGAAAATGGTTGAAACGTGCAGAAGATATGCAACAACTGGCGCGCGAACAATCCCGCTTACTGGCAGCGTTATGGCCGTTGTTGAAGTCAGGTGGCAAAATGTTGTATGTCACGTGCAGTCTTTTCAAGACTGAAAATAACCTACAAATAGACGCTTTTCTCGCTCGCCACCCCGATGCGCGTATAGATTCACTGCACACGGAAGCACCAGCAGACTTACCAACAGGTTTAGCGATAACACCCGACCCAGATACCGATGGATTCTTTTATGCACGCTTGCTCAAGACGTAACTTCTTGCGCATCGCCAGCACAGCGGCGGTGCTCTTGGTTACGTCTGCAAGTTATGCACAAAGCAAAACCAGCCTGGAAGGCATTCGGTTAGAACAAGCCGAAATTGCACAAAAAGGCGAGCTATTCCAACTGTCCGGCCGCTTCGAAATTCAACTGTCCGGTACGCTGGAAAATGCGCTGATGCGGGGCGTGCAACTCACCTTCATTCAAGCCTTTGAGGCGGAACGGCTGCGTGATTTCTGGCTGTCAGAAAGCCTGATCGACATCGTCCGCCCCGTGCGCCTGTCTTACAACGCCCTTCTGCGTCAGTACTACGTTACTTTATCCGGCGTCTCCAGCACGCATGAAGACCTTGAATCTGCGCTACTCGCGGTCGGCGATTTACGCGATTGGTCCGTTTTGAACATCAAACAGATGAAACGAAAATCTGACTTCAAAGCCTACGTGCGCATGTATCTGGATGTGACGCAACTCCCCAAACCTTTGCAAGTCAACGCGCTCGCTTCCTCGGCGCGCTGGCAACTCGATTCCGGCTGGATCGAGAGAAAATTCAAATTTTAAAACCGCAGACTGCACGGTTAACCCCTAAACCAATAAGATGATTTACCTCGTCGGCATAAGTCTTCTGCTCGGTTCTGCACTAATCGGCTTGCTGGCAACCGCGGCAGACAATACCGAATTCTTCGCCGGCCATTTATCGCTGTTATTGGTCGTCACCGTAGTTGCCGCGGCCGGTTTAGTTCTGCTGATTGGCTATCAGGCCTCGGTGCTGATTCGACGCATTCGCGCCGGCGTTTTTGGTGCCAAACTCACCGCCCGCATGTTCATGATCATCAGCTTGATGGCCTTAGCGCCGGGCATGGTGGTTTATGGCGTTTCCGTGCAATTCATGATTCGCTCGATTGAATCCTGGTTTGATGTACGCATGGAAAGTGCGCTAGAAGGCGGCTTAGCCTTAGGCCGTTCTGCGCTGGAGCATATCCAGCGTGAAGTGGTGCAAAAAAGTGAAAACTTGTCGCGCCAACTGGCCGAGCTACCCCCCTCCCTTCAAATCTCCCGCCTGAATGAACTGCGCGAATCCGCCGGTTTACAAGAGGCCGCCCTGTTTGATAACAACGGCAAATTACTCGTCTTCGCCTCCGCCAGCAGCAGCGCCCTGCTACCAGCAAGCCCGGAACAAGGCGCACTCTGGCAAGTGCGCGCCCTGCAACCGTGGTCCCGGCTCGAAGCCACCGAAGCGGGGGGCATTTCCGTCCGGGTTGTCACCCCGGTCAACGTCATTGCCCTGAGCGAACGTCTGCGTATTCTGCAAGTTTCGCAAGCCGTACCGGCGCAATTGGCGCTGGATGCACAACAAGTGGAAGTCGCCCGACAAAGCTATCAAGAATTACTGCTTTCTCGCTTGGGACTCAAACGCATGTATGGCATTTCGCTGACCATGGCGTTGACCTTGGCGTTGTTTTCTGCACTTAGCCTCGCGTTTCTCATTTCCGAACGCATTGCCGCCCCCTTGCGCGCATTGGCCCGCGGCACTCGCGCCGTCGCACGCGGTGATTTCACCCAAGTTCATACCGTATCCAGCCGCGACGAACTCGGCATGTTGACGCAATCGTTCAATCGCATGACGCGCCAGCTTTCCGACGCCCGCGCGGCCGCCGACGAAAGCCATGACAAATTGCTCGCAGCCAACGCCTACCTTGAAGGCGTACTTTCCAGCGTCACGGCTGGCGTTATTACCCTTAGCCATAACCTCGCGGTGCGGCTCGCCAACCCAACCGCCAGCGCCATTCTGGGCTTGCCCCGCAACGCATTGGAAGGGCGCAATTTGCTCGAATGGCAGGCCCCACAAAGTGGCTTACGTCAGTTTGCGCAAAAGATCGAACAACACTTCCACGCCTCGCCGACGCAAGACTGGCGCGAGCAACTCGAATTCGCCAGCGACAACGGCACCCGCATCCTACTGGTGCGCGGCACGCCGTTATCGCAAGGCGAAGCGCCCGACTATGTCCTGGTGCTGGATGACGTCACTCAACTTATCCAGGCGCAGCGCGACGCCGCCTGGGGCGAAGCCGCTCGCCGCATGGCGCACGAAATCAAAAATCCGTTGACCCCAATCCAACTTTCCGCCGAACGCCTGGAGGCCAAACTCGCGGACCGACTGGAAGGTGCCGCGCGCGACACCTTGACCCGTGCCGTGGCCACCATCGTCGGCCAGGTATCGGCGCTGAAAGGGCTGGTCGATGCTTTTGCGCAATACGCCCGCTTGCCGTCGCCGCGCATTGAACGGGTCGATCTGAATGCGCTGATTAACGAAGTATTAGAGCTCTACACCACCGAATGCCCCCTGCGCATTGAATTAGCGCCCGACTTGCCACCCGTGGCCGGCGATCCCTCTTTATTACGTCAGGTGCTGGTCAATTTAATGAAAAATGCACAAGAAGCGCAGGAAAATAGCGCATCACCGCATATTCGGGTCACCACGCAACGCGAGCCTTGGCAAACCAGCGAGCGCATCGTGCTCAATGTAGAAGACAATGGCACGGGGTTCCCGGAGGCGCTGAAAAGCCGTATGTTCGAGCCTTACGCGACCACAAAACCCAAAGGCACCGGTTTGGGCTTGGCGGTGGTAAAGAAAATTGTCGAAGAACACCACGGTGAAATTGATGTATGCAATATTGAGGGCAGCGGTGCACGCATCAGCGTACGCTTGCCCGTGTTGACTGAAGACAGGCGAACAGGCGTTGACTACGTTAAGCACTCTGCAGTATGAAACACTGTCGTCTGAAAGTTTCCTGATCGAAAAGGTAGGATATGTCTGAAATTCTGGTAGTTGATGATGAGCCTGGTATTCGCGAACTGATGCGCGAAATCCTCGAAGAGGAAGGCTATGAAGTACGCATGGCAGAAAACGGTGCCGCCGCCCGTGCCGCACTGGACGCTAAAATTCCTGATCTGGTGTTACTGGATATCTGGATGCCGGATGTCGATGGCGTAACGCTGCTAAAAGAATGGAAAACGCAAGGGCGCTTAACCATGCCGGTGGTGATGATGTCGGGTCATGGCACCGTTCACACAGCGGTGGAAGCCACCCGCCTAGGCGCGTTCGATTACCTGGAAAAGCCGGTTTCCTACAAACATCTACTGGAAACGGTGAAGAAGGCGATGGACAGCCGCCGTGCGCGCCCCACCACCACCGGCACGCTGGAACAGATGGGGCTGAGCGAATCAATCCGCCGCCTGACGCAGCGTTTGAATCTGGCGATCGGCGCGGGTTTACCGGTTGTTTTGCAAACGCATCCCGGCGCAGGCGAAGAATTCATCGTGCAATATTTAACGCCGCCCGATTTCAGCAGCGTTCGTGTCGATACCCCCTCTCAACTGGCCGATCGTCCGGCGGATATTCTGGCCAGCGCCAAAAATGGGCTGGTTTTTGTGCCGGATCTGTCCTCGCTCACCAACATGCAACAACGCGGCTTGTCGCTATTGATTGCACGCCGCGCTGAATTCAACGTGCGTGTTGTGCTGGCCAGCCCGCTGCCGCTGGCCCAAGCCGGCTTGATGCAAGAATTGCACGATCAGCTCATTCACGCGGTAGTCGAATTACCTACCCTGCAATCCCGTCCGGAAGACATTCCGCAACTGGCTGCGCGCATGCTGGAAGATGCCTACGCCCGTTTACTGCTGCCGCCGCGTCGCTTTGAAGAAACCGCCTTGGCGGCACTGGCCACGTATCCCTGGCCCGGCAACCTGGCCGAACTGGAAGCACTGGCCGGCCGATTAGCACTGGAACCCGGTGAAGGCCCGATCGAAATGGCGACCATCGAAGCCATGCTCGGCATCGAAAACAAGATTGCCAGCCCAGTCGGCATTGACCTGATGCTGCATCTGCCGTTGAAAGAAGCCCGCGACGCCTTTGAGAAAGCCTATCTCATCGCCTTGCTGGGCCAGTGTGGCTGGGCGATGAGCAAAACCGCCGAACGCGCCGGACTTGACCGCACCAACTTGTATCGCAAGGTGAAACAACTTGGCATTGAAACGCCGGGACGCGAGAAAGAGTAAGCACAATTTACCCACCGCTTTAACGATTCTTCTTAATCTCGTCTCTTCATCGCTGAGTTTTTTGTATTTTTCTTGAATCACACAGAGAAGCCAAGTGTGCATTTTCAGGCTTGGCTAACCGCCGATGCCGGGGCCGGTCCGCAACGCGCTTACCGGCTAGCCTGCCGATTACTCGACCAAATGCGCCCGCTCGGTCGCACGGCGGCGGCCCGCGCCACCTGGGCCATGGCGCACACCTTGTTCTGGCGCGGCCGCTTTAGCGAGTCGTACTCGTTGTTGAACGAAATTAAACACACTATTGATGATCTAGCAGCAAACACGGATACCGCCAGCCAGCCTGAGCCGTTGGCACGGCTGATTCCAACCCAACTCAGCTGGACGCTAGCCCTGTTAGGTCAAACAAACGCAGCGCGCGAATACGCCGCCGCAGCGCTCACCTGGACGCAAAACCACGCCGATTGCACGCATAACCCGCAGGCTCATGGGGATGCTTATGGGAGTGCTTATGGGATGCTCATGGTGACTTAGGCCTACTGTATTGCTTACTGGACGAACCTGAGCCATGCCGCCATTGGAGTCAACGCAGCGACGCCGCTTCCGCCGTCTTGCTAACCTATTGGGCGCAATCTCGCCTTGGCCAGCCCCGCAACGAAGCCGAAGCCCAAAGCGCATTGGCGCATTTACGCCGCAGAGGACGCGCACAAGAAGCCCGCGCATTCAGCCTTTACGCACAAGCGCTATTTCATCAAGCGCCCGCCTATGCCGCCACGCAATTGGACGCAGCAATCGACATGAATGAACGCTGCGGCCTGCATCTCTGGGAAGCACGGCTATTGCATTTAAAAGCGCAAAGCCTCGACGCTGCTGGCCAATTGAGCGAAGCTAGCCGCTTTCTGCAATTGGCACACGCCATGGCGCAACGACAAAATGCCCACTTATTTCTACGTGAAATGACTGACATAGATTTACAGACTGAATCCCCCCTGCAACTGGATCCCGCATCATGAAAATCATCATCCTGGGCGCCGGTCAAGTCGGCTCCAACCTGGCCGAACACCTGGTTCGCGAAGGCAACGACCTCACCGTAGTCGATCTCGACGCCGAAAAACTCAACGCCCTGCAAGACCGTTTCGATTTACGCACCATCTGCGGGCAAGCCTCGCACCCGGCCATCCTGAAACAAGCCGGTGCCGACGATGCCGATATGTTGGTCGCGGTGACGCTGAACGACGAAACCAATATCGTCGCCTGCAAACTGGGCGGCACCTTGTTCAATATTCCGACCAAGATTGCCCGTATTCGCGCCATTGATTACATGAAATATCCGCAATTATTTGCGCCAGAAAACTTCGGCGTTGATCACGTTATCGCACCGGAACAAGAAATTACCGATTACTTGCGCAAGTTGATTGACTACCCGGAAGCGCTGCAAGTGGTTGATTTCGGCAACGGCCGCGCACGTCTGGTCGCCATGAAAGCACGCGCCGGCGGCCCTTTGGTTGGCCATGAATTGCGTGATTTGCAAAAGCACCTGCCCGGCCTGGATGCGCGCGTCGCCGCCATTTTCCGGCGCGATCGCACGCTGGTGCCGGAAGGCCGCACCGTCATTCAAGACCGCGATGAAATTTTCTTTATCGCCGCCACCGAAAACATCCGCGCGGTGATGAAAGAAATGCGGCGTGGCGATAAAAGTGTGCGCCGCGTCATGATCGCCGGCGGCGGCAATATTGGCCATCGCCTCGCGAAAAGCCTCGAATCCGATTACGAAGTCAAACTGATTGATCGCAACAAAAAGAACACTCAGCGTTTGGCGGATAGCCTAACCAGTACGCTGGTGCTGAATGGCGACGCCACCGACGAAGATCTGCTGCTGGAAGAAAATATCGAAGACATGGATGTGTTCTGCGCGCTAACCAACGATGACGAAGACAACATCATGTCATCGCTGTTGGCGAAGCGGCTCGGCGCGAAAAAAGTGATCGCGCTAATCAATCGTTCAACTTACGTCGATTTATTGCAAGGCGGCGAAATCGACATTGCGCTTTCGCCTGCGCAAGCCACCATCGGACCGTTGCTGACCCATATTCGACGCGGCCACATGGCCGTCGTGCATTCCCTGCGACGCGGTGCCGCAGAAGCGCTGGAAGCCGTCGTGCACGGTGATGCCCGCTCGTCTAAATTGGTCGGCCGCCGCATTGAACAAATTGATTTGCCGGAAGGCGTCTCCATCGGGGCCATTCTGCGCGGTGACCAAGTCATCATTGCGCATCACGACAATGTGATCGAAACCGACGATCACTTGATTTTGTTCGTGCCCAATAAACGTTTGATTTCTAAGGTTGAAAAGCTGTTTCAAGTGGGGCTTGGCTTTTTCTAACCTCACATAACGCAGTAATACGATTAGATAGCGGCAACGAACCGCCCCCCGGATGCCGCCACACCGCGCCCAAGATACCATTGAGGTTTTTACAAGTAGCCCGGATGAAAACCGCACCTCACACGGTAGCAAATTGATACCGCCAGCGCGGTTGTAATCCGGGGTTAGGCGGCAACAGCGATGACAACTGCAGCGAACCCCGGATTCCGCTCCGCTGCAACTGACCACTTAAAAATTAGCGGCACCTTTATCGCATATACCGATTGACGTTGCTCTCGGTCAGCCAAATAATTAGAAGCAATATTCTATTCAAACGCATCATGAATCCGATTCTTACTCAGCGCCTAGATACACGTTGCCGTTCATCACTCTTGAACGATCTCTCGCTTGATTGACCCAAGCGGCTCAACACCAATCAACGCAAACACGTAGCCATCATGATCAAAATCCACCCTACCCTCACTCTACTTCTTGCATGGTTATTGCTGGTAGTAACTGCCTTACCAGTGCAAGCCGAACCTAATGCAAACAAATTTAGTGTAAACACATCGGATGGCGACAAACTTGATGTCAAAGTCTGGGGCGAAAAAAATCGTGGCCCCCTGTTCATCTGGTTGCTCAACCAATATGGCGAAACCAAACGCTACGATGGCTACGCGGTAGAACTGGCCAAAAAAAATGCCACTGTTTGGCAGGTCGATCTACTCGACTCACTCATGCTGGAGCGCACAGCTGAAGCAATCCGTAATCTCAACGGCGTGCCGGTGGCTAGCCTGCTGGAAGCCGGCAGCAAAACTGGACGCAGGCCGATAGTGTTAGTCGCCAGCGACCGTGTCGCCGTACCACTACTAAAAGGCTTAAGAGAATGGCAAGTACGCACACAATCATCCCCCCAATCATCCCCCCAATCATCCTCACGCCGCCCGCAAGACCCATTCAGCGCAGTGGCCGGTGGCGTAATATTTTTCCCCAATTTATATCGCGGCACGCCGATCGCGGGCGAAGATCCGGAATTAATCGATATCGTCGCGGCCACCAATATGCCAATCATGGTCATGCAACCAGCGCTGGGCTCAAACCTGAACCGTCTGCCCACCCTACTAAAAACCTTACACAAAGCAGGCAGCCAGGCATTTGCCTGGTTAGTGCCAGAAGTCCGCGATTATTACCTGTTGCAAACTGAGAAACCGGGGAGTGAAAGCCTGCAATCAAGGGCCGGTAAAGTCCCCGCTCCCGTTGAACGCGCAATCAAAGAAACGCCAGATCGCTTGCTGACTGCTGCACGCCTGCTCGCCGCCAGCGAAAAACCGAATAAACCCCACCCCATGCAAGAAACCTCACTAAAGGCAACTGCCCCCGCCTACGGACTTATCGAACGGCCACGTCAGCCAGCGCCCGACTTCACACTGACTGACGCCAACGGTAAAACACATCAGCTTGGCTCTGGCCGTGTTACCCTAGTTAATTTCTGGGCCACTTGGTGCCCACCCTGTGTACATGAAATCCCATCCATGAATCGACTGGCTGGCGCGTACAACGACCAGGAATTCGGCATTGTCTCAATCAATTTCAAAGAAGATGCCGAGCATATTCTTGCCTTCCTGAAACGCGTTGAAGTCGACTTCCCCGTTTTACTCGACCGCAACGGCGCAGTGTCAGCACGCTGGAAAGTGTTCGCCTTCCCCAGCACCTTCCTGCTCGACCATAACGGCAATGTGCGCTACTCAGTCAATACGGCAATCGAATGGGACAACGATGA
>CAYWXO010000044.1:0-4337 GCA_964462255.1 uncultured Thiobacillus sp.
TTTAAGGACACAAAAGCACGACCAAGCAACCCAAAAGTTTAGAGTTGGAGAGCGTATCAACAGCCTTGCCGCGCCCCCCAATGTCGATCATCTCCAGATAAGCCCCAAAAGTACGAAGAAAAATGCCCCGGCTTCTTGCGAAGCAGGGGCATTCAAGTCAATTCAGGTTTAATCCAGTAGGTAAGGCTTACTTCGGACAAGCATCCTCGCCGGGCACTTTGCCGGGAATCAGCAGGAATTGCTCGAACGGTCCCATCACGCGCATGGCCTCGCCTTTCGGGCCTTCAAATTTCAGGCGATTAAACATCATTGCGCGCATCGGGCCATATTCGCCAGCGCCCATTTCTTTCCAGCGCTTGGTTTCGGCGTGCATCAGGTAGTCAGATTCCAGATCAAGCGTCGAATTCTTGACCGGGCCGGCGTAGGTACACAGTGCTTTGCCGTTTTTGGCTGAGATGGTCATCTCGATCTTGGTTGCTTCGCCGCAATCGGTGCGATACATATGCATGACTTTGTAACCGCGGCCTTTGTCATTTTTAATCCACTTTTCGGCCAACTCGTCGGTTAAAGCTGGATTTTTGTTCCAGGATTCACAGGCTTGTACTGCCCATTCAGCAGACATTAACGGGGCCGCTTGAGCGGACAGGGAAACCAGGCCAGCAGCGGCCAGGGCAAACGTAATCATGCGCATAGTGCTCTTCTCCAAGCGTTGTAATTTCAGGGGGCCAAAAATGCCGACAGCAAGATTATCCCGCGTGTGGGGGCTGTCAAAAAAAGCCCATTAATAACCGTGTCAATTGTATTAATGGGGTAGGTATTGCTTCAACGCGCCATAAAGCCAGGTGCCATGTAATGCGCCAGCAAGTACCACGATAGCGCCAATCGAACCCATGCCTGCCAAGGCGAATACTGGACCAGGGCAGAGGCCGATCAAGCCCCAGCCGAGACCGAAGACGATGCCGCCGATGAGGTAGCTGGTTTTGCCAGCGGGCTTTTCCGGGATTTCAATGGCTTGGCCATCCATTGATTTCTGACCGCCGAGTCGTTTGATGATCTGGGTGGTAATGAAGGCGGTGGCGATAGCCGAAAACATAATGCCAAACATGTGGAAACTCTGGAAATGGAACATTTCCTGAATGCGATACCAGGATGCCGCTTCTGACTTGATCAAGATAAAGCCGAACAGCACACCGACTAAAAGATAGGGTAGATAGCGAATCATGTCGGCGTTCCTTAAATGAGCATCCAGGGCACCAGCAGCCAGGATGAAAACAATCCGCCGGCAAAAATGCCGATCACGGCATAGAGAGAGGGTAATTGCAATGTTGAAAGCCCAGTGATTGCATGGCCTGAAGTGCAGCCGCCGGCATAGCGGGTGCCGAATCCCACCAGAACGCCGGCAGCGAACAAGAAGGTGAAATTACGCACGCTGGTGTGGAATAACTCATCCGGCACCAGGAATGCGCCCGGTTGGGTAAAACCCCAAGCCAGCAACATGTCCTGGGTGGCCTGGCTCAGTTGCACCGGCTCTGGATTGGCGAATACCACGCCAGCGAGGAATCCCCCCAGCGCAGTGCCGATAACGAAAACCAGGCTCCAGATGTGCTCTTTCCAGTTGTAACGGAAGAAATCGACATCGACATTAGGTGGCTGGGTAATTGCGCAAAGATGACGCAAGTTGTTGGAAATGCCAAACGAGCGGTTGCCGATGAATAACATCATCGGCACCATCAGGCCGATCAGCGGCCCGGCAACGTACCAGGGCCAAGGTTGGTAGAGCCAGTTCAAGTTTGTCTCCAGATTAGAAATTTTGCGTGATTATATAACTAAAGTTTCAGGGTTCATTTCAGCACTGAAATATTGCCCAAACCCTTTGGCTACGTGGCTTCCAAGTTCATCTGCAAGGGATCAAGTTGCAGGGCTTGACAAAAGAATTTTGAAGATGTGCATCAATCGTACTCATCACCCAATCGACTTTATCACCCAGTTTATTGTCACCAGTTTATTGTCACTTTTGAACCCCGAAACTTTAGTAAAAATATTTGTATTAATGAGCCCCCGCTCCGCCCTATGTTTCTTTGTAAAACCCGGACGAGCGCGAATTCAGCGAGCTCGATGCCCCTGTTTCGCATTTAAGCACCGGTCGAACTTTAGCAACCAACGCTTGCCTTTACGCGCTGATTTCGTGATATTGAACGCTTTTTACCGCCCCTCAATGGAGATTAATTCCATGAACAAATCATTTGTGTTGTCCGCGCTAATCATCGCGCTCCCGCTAGCCGGTTGCGATCAAGCCGCCGAGCAGGCCAGCGATTTGGCGAAAAAAACTGCGCAGGAGACCATCGACAACGCCAAAAAAGCCACTGAAGAAGCGCTTGGCCTAAGAAGTAGCAGCAGTGAAGAGGAAGCTGAAAACGAGGAAGCTGAGCACGAAGGGGCAGGGAAGGAACAGGAAGGCGCAAAAGAGAAAGATTAATGCCTGATGCCTTTTTCTTCTAGCGCGCCCCCTCATGACGTAAGCCACAATTTAACCCTCGAATTGGCTGATCTGCGGGCGCGCCTGTGCGAGGCCGAGGCACAGTTAGGGGCAATCCGCTCGGGTGCCAGCGATGCGTTAGTGGGAGAAACCGGCGTTCTCTACCTGGATGGTGCCGAAAAAACCTACGTCACTTTCTTTGCTGCCATGAACGAAGGCGGTGTTACGCTGGATCGCAACGGTGCCATCCTGCACGGCAATTCACGTTTCGCCACTTTACTAGGGCAAAACATTGATTTCCTACGTGGTCAGCCATTTATTGATCTTGTCATCCCCGCTGATCGCCAACGTGCCATGGCACTGCTCGCGGTTGCTGAGGCGGGCGCTTGCGAAGTGGCGCTGGTTGTCGCCGGCTCAGACCCATTACCCGTCAGGTTATCACTCACTACCGTAGATTCTGATGACCAGCAATTTGGCTGCCTGGTGGTAACCGATCTCAAGGACAGAGTGGTTGCGGAACGCCGCTTGCGCCAACATGAACATGATCTCCGCGCGATCTATTCACATCAGCAAACCATGATTGAGATTGAGCGCAAGCGAGTGGCGCGTGAAGTGCATGACGAACTTGGCCAACTTTTGACCGCGTTACGCATGGAGACTTCCTTGCTCAAACGCGAAGTGGCCCATGAATCGCACGCGTGCGCGCGGGTCAATGAAATGCTGCTACTGATCGAATCCATGTTCAAAGGCGTGCGCAGCATCGCCGGCAACTTACGCCCCCCGACGCTTGATCTTGGACTCGTGCCGGCCATCGACTGGTTAGCGCAGGATTTTAGCCAACGCTGGCAAATTGACTGTTCCTTGCATGTTTATAGCGAAGACATTCAAGTTGACGAAAATTACGCCACCCACCTTTTTCGCATCATCCAGGAATCGCTGACCAATGTTGCCCGCCACGCCTCGGCCTTTGCTATTTGTATCAAACTTGAGCAATTGCCTGATGCTATTTACCTCGAAATCAGTGACGATGGCTGCGGCTTTACGCTAGAAAATCACACCCGCGGCTTTGGCTTGATTGGCATACGTGAACGTGTTCAGGAACTCGGCGGCACGCTGCGGATAGAGACCACCCTTACGCTCGGAACACGGATAATTATTAACATCCCCAATGCGGGAGATAACATGAACAGGAACATAGCGTGATTCAAGTCATGATCGCCGACGACCACCGTCTGGTTCGCCGTGGCATCAAGGAAATTCTCAAGACAGCAAACGATATCACCGTCTGTGGCGAAGCCGCCGACAGCGAAGAATTGCTTAGCTTATTGCAGCAAGGCCCACCGGATGTTCTGATCCTTGATTTATCCATGCCGGGGCTGAGTGGCACCGAGCTCATCAAGCATTTATCGAACGCGTTTGCTGCGGTGAAGATTCTAGTGCTGTCCATGCACAACGAAGTACAGTTTGTCGCGCAGGCGATTCGCGCTGGCGCACAGGGCTATATCACCAAAGATGCGGATCCTGAAATCTTGCTGCAAGCGATTCAACACATCGCAACCAACGGCAAGTTTATTGACCCGGCGCTAGTGGAAGCCATGGTATTTTCTGCAGAAGACGCGCTTCCTCTACCGCACGAAAGTCTAAGCGCGCGCGAATTGCAAGTGTTTGGTCTGCTCGTAGCGGGCAACTCGCTTAATGCCATTGCGGGCGATTTAAATTTAAGCCCCAAGACCATCAGTTCCCATAAAACGCGCTTGATGCAAAAACTCGGCACAAACAGCAATGCAGAACTGGTTCGTTACGCCTTCCGCCATAAGTTAGACCATAAATTGGTTGGCCCAAAACCAGAACCAAGGCCAGA
>CAYWXO010000044.1:4437-15844 GCA_964462255.1 uncultured Thiobacillus sp.
AAAACCAGAACCAAGGCCAGACCCAACCTGACCGCAAAGCGGCCACTCAGGATTTCCTGAAGCGGCTGGCAGCTAATCCTGTCACGGCTTTGCGTGACCGCCTACATACAAACAATTTGGCAATCTATATCCTCAACGTCCCGCAATACGCCTTTGTTTGCCAACAGCCAGTGTTTTCTGACACACACGCCCAAACCCACCCTGACCACTCACATTCCTTGTTTTACAGCATCGTCCAGCATGCGACCGATGCCATTGTGGTGGTGAATCTCGATGGATACGTGCTTTATTCCAATCCGGCCTTAGCGACTTTGTTCCAATATCGCCGTGAAGATCTACAAGGCCAGCTGTTTGGTTTCCCCATTGTGGCCAACCAATCCACCGAAATCGACATCCTGCGGCAAGATGGCGCATTAGCGACGGCCGAAATGCGGGTCAGTGAAGGCCACTGGAATGGTAAGCGCGTCCTCATCGCCGTGCTGCGCGACATTAGCGCACGCAAACAAACCGAAGCTGCCTTACGCCAAACAAAGGAAGAACTAGACTTACTTTATCAGCGCGCGCCGCTTGGCATCATGGCACTGGATGCTGACTGGCAAATCAAGCACTGGAATCCTGCGGCAGAGCAAATCTTCGGCTGGCAAGCGAGCGAGGCGGTCGAGACAGTCAACACCGACTTTCCCAATCTGAAGACGATGCTGCAATTGGATTATTCCGGCCTGAATGCGCAAGTGCGCCGTGGCGAAACAATCACCGGCAAGGTGGTGCATCACATTCACCCAGATGGCACATCTGTCGATATCAGCCTCTCACTCGCACCGTTGCCGGATGAAGCAGAACACGCAAGCGGCTTCATGTGCATCATCGAAGACATTTCACAGCGCATGCGCGATACCGAGCGCTTGCGCCTGTCCAGCAAAATCTTCGATAACACGCAGGAAGGCATCCTGGTGACTGATATTGATGGCAACATCCTCGCCGTCAATCAGGCCTTTGTGGCAGTGACCGGCTATTCGGTTGACGAAGCGCTGGGCAGCAAACCGAACCTGCTCAACTCCGGTCGTCATGACGCGCTTTTTTACCGCGAAATGTGGCAAGCCCTTATTGAGCATGGCCAGTGGCGCGGTGAAATCTGGAATCGGCGTAAAAACGGTGAAATCTATCCGGAATGGATCAACATCAGCGCCATTCATGACGATAACGGCGTGGTCAGCCATTTCGTCGCCATTTTCTCGGACATCAGCAAGGTCAAGGAAAACGAAGCGAAGTTACGTCACCTTGCCCATTTTGACGCGCTCACCGGCTTGCCCAACCGCTTTTTGTTTCAAAATCACGTTGAGCTCGCGCTGGTGCAGGCCGCACGCACCGGCAAGCAAGTGGCCATTTTGTTTCTCGATCTCGACCGCTTCAAGTTGATCAACGACACCTTCGGCCATCGTGCCGGCGACCTCCTGTTAACTGAAGTCGGCCAGCGCTTGTCCGGCTGCCTGCGTGCCGGCGACACCCTCAGCCGTTTCGGGGGTGACGAATTCACCGTCGTTCTGCCCGACCTGGATAACGGTGCTACCGCCGCGAAGGTGGCCGAAAAATTTATTGAAGCACTGGCTTCCGCCTTCCACATTGCCGACAACGTATTCCACGTAACCAGCAGCATCGGCATCGCCATTTATCCGCAGGACGGCGAACATCTGGATACGCTGTCACGCGCCGCCGACGCGGCCATGTTTGTCGCCAAGGAAGAGGGCCGCAATATCTATCGCTTCCACAACGCGGAGGGTCGCGATGCCGCCACTACGCGCCGCTTTCAGCTCGAAAATCAGCTCCGCCTCGCCTTGGCGCGCGAAGAAATGACCGTGGTTTATCAGCCGGAAGTGGATATCGAATCCGGCAGCATTACCGGCATGCAGGCCCGACTGCACTGGGACAATCCTGACTTCGGTGAAATCGCGCCGGATGAATTCATGCCATTGGCAGAAGATATCGGCCTCATTTCCGCGCTGGGCCACTGGGTTTTGCGCGAAGCCTGTCGTCAGAACAAGGCTTGGCAAGATGCCGGCCTGGCGGCGTTCTGCGTTTCAGTCAGCCTGTCATCGACGCAACTGCGTGAGCGGCGACTGGTTGACAGCATCCGTGAAATTCTCGCCGAAACAGGCCTGCCGGGATGTTGGCTAGAACTTGAACTGACCGAAGGCGTATTGATGCATAACATCAAAGAATGTCTGCTGACCTTACCTGCCCTCAAGCACTTGGGATTGCGCCTGTCGATTGCTGAATTTGGCAGCGGCCATTCGCCGCTAGGCTACCTGCGCCAATTACCGATCGACACGCTAAAAATTGATCGCGCCCTGGTCAGCCATATTGCCAACAACAACGAAGATGCGGCAATTTCCCGCGTCATTGTCGATCTGGCCCACACCCTTAATTTGCGGGTTGTTGCTGAAGGAGTAGAGTCATTAACACAACTGGATACCCTGAGAAAATTTCAAAGTTGCGATGCACAGGGATTCTACTTCTCACCGCCATTGCCGGCAGCACACATCACCGCACTGCTCGCCAGTCATGCACGCCTATCTCCTTCTCTCTCTCCCTCTCCCTCTCCCTTTCTTCCCTCTAAGCCACTGAAAGAACCCTACCCATGACGCTTCCCGTCCTTCAAAAATGCCCGACAGGAATTGTCGGATTCGATGACATTACCGCTGGCGGTCTGCCGCGCGGTCGGCCAACTTTGCTGGCCGGCCATGCCGGCACCGGCAAGACGCTATTTGCACTGGAGTTCATTCTCCACGGCATTGAACAATACGATGAGCCGGGTGTTTTTGTCAGTTTTGAGGAAACCCCTGGCGATATCGCTACTAATATCGCCTCCATCGGCTTCGATCTCGAACGCCATCAAAGCGAAAATCGCCTGCGCGTTATACATATCGAACTCGACAGCAACGAACTGACCGAGACCGGTGATTTCAATCTCGATGGCCTGTTCCTGCGCTTGGAAGCCGCCATTAACGCCACCGGTGCGCGCCGGATTGCCCTTGATGCGGTAGAAAATCTGTTTTCGGCCTTTACCAACCTGCACATCCTGCGCGGCGAATTCCGCCGCCTGCTCACCTGGCTGAAACATAAGAACATGACGGCCATCATCACCACCGAACGCGGCACGGATTCAATCACCCGGCACGGCCTGGAAGAGTACATCGCAGATTGCGTGATCGTGCTGGATCAACGCGTTAGCGACCAGTTAGCCACCCGCCGTTTACGTGTCGTCAAATATCGTGGTTCGGCGCATGGAGGCGATGAATACCCGTTTGTGCTGGATCAAAACGGTTTTACCGTCATGCCGCTCAGCTCCGCCCGGCTGAACCATGCCGCCAGCACAGAACGTATCTCAACCGGCGTAGATTCACTTGATGAAATGCTGATGGGCGGCATCTACCGCGGCAGCAGTATCCTGGTCAGTGGCACCAGCGGCACCGGCAAAAGCAGTATTGCCGCCCACATGATTGATGCGGCCTGTCGACGCGGTGAACGCAGCCTGTACTTTGCGCTAGAGGAATCACCGGAACAGATCATGCGCAACATGCACTCCATCGGCTTTAATTTGAAGCAATGGGTGCAGTCCGGCATGTTAATTTTTCACGCCACCCGCCCGACTTCCGGTGGGCTGGAAAGCCATCTCACTACGCTGATCGGCCTCGTCAACCAATATAAACCGCAGGTTGTTGTCATTGACCCGGTCACTGCCTTCAATACCGGCACCGATATGGAACAAGCCAAATCCTTGTTGATCCGTGCGGTCGATTTATTCAAAGCACGCAACATCACGTCGCTGTTCACCTCACTCACCCTGGGGGGCGAGGCACCAGAATCAACCTCGGTCGCCATTTCCTCGCTGATTGATGTTTGGTTGTTGCTGCGCAACCTGGAGGCCGGCGGCGAACGGACGCGCGGTTTATATGTCTGCAAAGCCAGAGGCATCGCGCATTCGCACCGCATTCGCGAGTTTTTACTCACCAATCAAGGCATTCAACTCATCGATGTTATTTTAGACAGCGACGGGAAAATACTGACAGGCTCTAGCCGCCTTGCACATCTGAAACAGCTCGAAAATGAAATCACCAGTAGCAACATCTGACACCCCATCCTCCACGCTTTCCTATTGTGCAGATCACCCCATGAATGAATTTGACCCACCCCAGTTTGAAGACACGAGCGACTGGGTGCTACGCCTCTACATTGCCGGCCAAACACCTAAATCTTTGACGGCAATTTCCAATCTACATCGCATCTGTGCCGAGCATCAAGAAACAAAATTTCATATCGAAGTTATTGATCTACTGGAAAAACCCCAACTAGCGGAGGGTGACAAGATCATTGCCATCCCAACCTTGGTGCGCAAACTTCCCGAACCCATCCGCAAAGTCATCGGTGATTTATCGGATACCGAAAAAACACTGGTGGGGCTGCAATTGAAGCCTAAATCAGCTTAACGGTGACAATTAAGCACACTCAACCACACTCAGCCGCACATCCCCACCGCGCCGCAGGCGGTGCAGAAATCGCAGCCGTCTTTCCGAATCACCGTGTCATTGCCGCATTCCTTACAAACCTTCCCTTTCATCACGGCCGGTTCGTCGCCGACGTGGGCGGGCGGCAAGGCCGGTGCTTTGATCATGCCCATTTCTTTTACCGGCAAACCCTCTTCCGTCAAAATACCTAGCATGGCGTAGCGATGGATGATGAGGCGCGCCAGGTAAGCCACGGTCGATGGCCAGTTCGTTTGCTTGCTTTCACCCGGCATGAAGGCCATGAAATCGCCAAGCGGCTCGGGATATTTCAACAGTTTGCGCAGCTTCATGCCAATCCAGGCCGGATCCAGCACGCGCATATCAAGCGAAAGCAGTTTGCACAAACCATCAAGCGCACGGGGATATTCGCCAGAAAGCCAAACGGAATACGGCCGGGTCACGCCGTCTGGCAGGGTGATTTCCTTAAGCCCTAGCACAAAGTCATCACCGGTATGCGAATTCAGCACATCAACCGTCCATGACAAAGTGCCATCCGTGCCGGTTTTCGGCTCCTTGCGCGAAAACAGCGCATCCAACACCGGCGTTTCCAAAATGGCATCGCTGCTTTCCAATGCTTGCAAATCATCCAGGCGCCAGCGGAGAAGTTGTGCGGTGGCGGCGACCAGACTGGGCATCTGGCGCAGCTCGCCGGTGGGCGGAAACGCGATGAAGCAACTGTCGTCTCCGCGCGTTTTCGCCAAAGTATCCAGCTTCAATTTCAGCCAGCCACGGTCATTGGCGCGCATGTCCATCGACAAAGTCTTGGCGACTGCGCCTAAGCCGCGCGGTTGTTCGGCACCATTGACCCACACTTCAAACGGCCAGGCGCGGCCTTCGCTTTCGGTATGACCGACGAATAGCGCGAAGCTGCCCGCCGTACTGTCGATCATGTAACACCAGGCCGGATTACCCCCGGACAACTTTGGCCGACCAGGCCACTTGAGACTTTCCAGCACCGGGGCCGGAATCGCCTTGATTTCAATACGCCGATTAACATCCGACAGTTCAAAATCTTGCGGATTAGTGGCTGTTTTGGCCGCCGCTTTGGCCACTGCAGGCGTCTCAGCCGCGGTCGTGGAAAGAATGCTGCCGATGACCGAGTTAGGACGATAAGTCGCCAAGCCTTTCAGCCCCGCCTTCCAAGCCGAAAAATAGAGCCCTTGAAAATCAAGGTAAGGGTAATCGGCTGGCACATTCACCGTTTTGGAAATAGCCGAATCAACGTAAGGGGCAACCGCGGCAACGGCGTTGACATGCGCCATCGCACTGATTTCCAGCGCGGTTACAAACGAAGCCGGCAATTGGCCAACATCGCCGCCTTGCTCGCGATACAAGCGCCAAGCGTGATCTTCCACCTGATACTCTTTCCAACCGCCGTCCGGTTCCCGCTTTTTGCGCGTGTAAGCCCACGAGAACGGCGGCTCAATGCCATTGCTG
This sequence comes from uncultured Thiobacillus sp., assembly GCA_964462255.1. GTDB lineage: Bacteria > Pseudomonadota > Gammaproteobacteria > Burkholderiales > Thiobacillaceae > PFJX01. Next base: position 10,437 of record CAYWXO010000044.1, read on the forward strand.
GCGTTATCGGCAAACGCCAGCGAAATGGTGCCGGTCGGCGCGATGGAAAGAAGATGCGAATTGCGCATGCCGTGGTGACGAATCGCCTCTTTGATCGGGCCGGGTAAGCGGCTGGCAAAGTTGCCGCCAGACAGATAAAGATCGGCGTTAAACAGGGGAAAAGCACCGCGCTCTTTCGCCAGCTCAACCGAGGCGAGATAGGATTGATCGCGCATGAATTCGGCAACGCGGGCAGAAAACGCCAGCGCTTCCGGCTGATCGTAGCGCAGGCCGAGCATGGCCAGCGCGTCGCCCAACCCGGTAAAGCCGAGACCCACACGGCGCTTGTTCTGCGCTTCCAGCCGCTGCTTTTCTAACGGCCAGGCGGTCAGATCCAGCACGTTATCGAGTGCGCGCACACAAACCGGCAACACGCGCGCCAAGCCGTCAAAATCAAAATTGGCCGTGTCGCTAAACGGTTGCAACACAAATCGCGTCAGGTTGACCGAGCCCAAACAACAGCAGCCGTACGGCGGCAACGGTTGCTCACCACAAGGGTTGGTTGATTCAATGGTTTCGCAGTAATACAAGTTGTTATCACGATTAATGCGATCTAAAAACAAAATGCCCGGCTCGGCATGGTCGTAAGTGGAAGACATAATCTGCGTCCACAAATCACGGGCACGCATTTTTTTGTACACCCACAGGCTATCACCGCCGTCTATGCCCTCTAATAAATAGGCACCGGCCATTCTTTGCTCTTCGTTCGGCTGCGCACGATGGGTTAATTCCACCTCGCCATCGACTTCAACGGCCTGCATAAACGCATCGGTCACGCCGATTGAAATATTGAAGTTCTTCAAATCGCCGTGGTCTTTGGCGTGAATAAACAACTCAATATCCGGATGATCGCAGCGCATAACGCCCATTTGCGCACCGCGCCGCGACCCGGCGGATTCCACCGTTTCACACGAGCGATCAAACACGCGCATATAAGAAACCGGCCCACTCGCGCGAGACTGCGTGCCTTTAACTAAGGCCCCCTTCGGGCGTATCGAAGAAAAATCGTAGCCGACGCCGCCGCCGCGCCGCATGGTTTCCGCCGCTTCTTCCAGCGCAACATAAATGCCAGGCTTGCCCTCAGATTCACCGGAAATGGCATCGCCCACCGGTTGCACAAAACAATTAATCAGGGTGGCTTGTAATTCGGTACCGGCGGCCGAGTTGATGCGTCCAGCCGGGATGAAACCGGCTTCCATCGCACCTAAAAAAGTCCGCTCCCAGTGCATACGGTCGTTTTTGTTCTCGTTTGACGCTAAGGCGCGTGCGATGCGAACCCGCACGTCGTTGATATTTTTTTCATCGCCTTTGGCATATTTTTCCAGCAAAACTTCGCTGGAAATAGCTTGTTCGCTCAGCTCAGGGAATAACGCTTCTTGCATGACTGCAACCTCCAATAGCTATAAGTGTGGGTAAAACCGTATTTTAGCCACTATATCTAGTGTTTGTCTCAGCTTGTGGAGAATTTTTTTACCATACGCTTCAAGGCAGTCATCCGGCTGATTTCATCTGCCGCAGCAAGCTGGCCGTAGCGCAAAGACAGGTAAATGTGGGTAATGTTTTTTATCGCTTCGGCTAAATCGGGGCGTAACTGACTGGCGCGGGTGGCGAAATCAGCCGGGCCTTCCGACTCGGCACGAACGATGCCGCAGCGCGCTAAACGCCGACAGAATCGTTGATAAATTTGCTGTACCGGGTCCGATTTAGCACGCCACCAGCGCGGGGCAATCAGTGCCGCCATGACCAACAACAACAGGCCACCGACCGCACCTAACCCCCAAGCCATGCCCTGCCAAGTAGCGAGGAAAGGATTAAAACGCGCTAAAAACTGACGCTGTTTTTCCTGGTTGTAGCCGAGCACCCATTGATTCCATTGGTTATTCATCAAATCCCACGTTAAGCGTATCGGCATGAGCCAACCGGCATCCAGCCGCGCAATGCCGGCGCTGCGCTCACCCGCCGGCAAAGCTTCATCCACACCGCGCTCAACACGATTCGGCGCAACGGCAGCCGTCGGATCAATGCGCATCCAGCCGCTCTCCTGCCCTTGGCTTTCCGCTGCCAGCCAGACTTCGGCCCAGGCATGGGCATCGCGTTGTCGAACAATCCAATAATTGCCGAGTGGATTCAGTTCACCGCCCTGATAACCGGTGACGACGCGGGCCGGTATCCCGGCGGCGCGCATCAAAAAGACAAAAGCGCTGGCGTAGTGCTCACAAAAACCGCGCCGACTGGTAAACAGAAAATCATCGACGCTGTTTTCCCCCAGCAGGGGGGGCTGCAGGGTATAAAAAAAGGCTTCTTGTCTGAAGTACTGCAACGCTTGCTGCACAACGGCACGCGGTGCAGGGGCTTGCCCTGCTTTCGCCGTCAACCATTGTTGCGCTAAACGGCGCGCCGCCGGATTGCCCGCCGGCAGCGCGAGCAAGCGGGCAGCGTGCGCGGCCTCCAGCCCATTCGGATCGAGCTGATAATTCAAATCCGCCTCGACGCTATAGCGAATTCGCTGCGTAATCGGCGCATTCGCCAGCCATTGCAGATCCGGGCCTAACCGGCTTTCCAAGCCGGCTATCTGCGGCGGCAGGGTGTGCGGCAAGCCCAGTAAAAATAACCAGTGTTGCCGATGCGGCTCCAGGGTAATGTTGTAGCGTAAACGTGGGCCATCAGCCAATGCATTGACCGGCGTCGCTTGCGGCGCAAAGCGGGTCTTCCACGTGCGCCCATCAAAATCCCACAAAACCGGGCCGCGCCAGTAAAGCGCACGCGGGTCGATGCTTACTTCTTTGTTCGGCTTAGCTTTTTCTTGCTCATCACCCGGCGCGGTCAGCGGCTCAAACTCAGCCCGAAAGGCGATTTCGTTGGATAAAGTCAGCCGGCCAAAATCGCCAGGACTCATCTGATCCGATAAACCGGATTGCGCCGCGGCCTGTTGCGGCAGCCCCCAAATTGGCCCCTGCAAGCGTGGAAACAAAATAAACAACAGCAACGCAAGGGGTAAGGCCTGCAATAACAAACGCGATGACAGGCCCAGCGATCGTCGCCACGGCAGCGCCGGGTGCAAATTAACGATCATGCCGGTGACCAGCGCCACGGCGGCAAACGCCATGTAGGCGGCCATCGACAAACTTTGCGAATTGAGGAAATAGGCCACCAGCAAAAAGAAGCCGACAAACAACAAGCCGAGCCGGTCGCGCGCGTTTTTGGTTTCCAGCAATTTAGCGCCGGAGAGGAAGATCAACAGCGCTACGCCGGCACGCGGGCCAATAATCGTGCCATATTGCAGCACGATGCCGGCTACCCCTGCCAGCGTTAACAGCAGTTTTAGGCTGCTAGGCCAAGTTTTTTGCCGCGCGGCCAACTGCAAACTGACCAGCGCAAAGCCTAGCCAGCTCAGTGTGATCCAGAGTGGCAACTCCAGCGCGTGCGGCAGTAACACCGACGCCAAAGGCAGAATTAAAGGCAGCAATTTTTGCGATTCGGCCGGGAGTCTGGCAGGCACCTAGGACAGCGCCAACGTCGCCATCACCGGCGCATGGTCCGACGGGCGTTCCAGCTTGCGTGGCGCTTTATCAATTTGGCTTGCGCTGCACTGCGCCGCCAATTCGGCGCTCAGCAAAATATGGTCGATGCGCATGCCCAAATTGCGGCGAAACCCCATCATGCGGTAATCCCACCAACTAAAACTCTTGTCGGCTTGCTCAAACAGACGAAACGCATCCTTCAGGCCCAGATCAAGCAGCGCCTGAAAACGCGCGCGCTCCGGCTCCGACACCAAAACCTGCCCTTGCCAAGCCGCGGGATCGTGGCAATCGCGATCCTCCGGCGCAATGTTGTAATCGCCCAGCAAAGCCAGGCGCGGATAGCGCTGCACTTCCTGCTGCAGCCAAGCGATCAGCGCATCCAACCACGCTAACTTGTAGTGATACTTATCCGAATCCAGGCTTTGACCATTGGGAATGTACACGCACACCAGCCGCACATTATTGATGGTCGCCGCCAGCAAGCGTTTTTGTTCATCGACAAAACCGGGAATGCCGATCTGCACGTCAGCCAGCGGCCACCGACTCAAAATTGCCACGCCGTTATAGGTTTTCTGGCCGGCATAGGCGCTCTCATAACCCGCAGCACGCAAGGCTTCCACCGGAAAAACATCATCGGTTTGCTTGGTTTCCTGCAAGCAAATGACATCGGGCGCAGCCGTTTGTAACCAATCCAGCAGATGTGGCAAACGGACTTTCAGCGAATTGACATTCCAGCTAGCGATTTTCATAAAAAAATCCCAAAGAAAATCCCGAAGGGATTAATGCAGTGTCGGCGCACCCTGCTCCGCCGGGAATCCGGTGCGCATTTCTTCCGCCGTGGCTTGGCGCACGGAAATGACATCCACCGAACAAATCGCATTTTTGCCGGCCAGCGGCGGGTTGGCATCCAGGGTCACTTGGCCATCGGCAATCTTGACCACGCGGAAGGTGACCGCCTCCCCTTTTTCATTCTCGAATTCGGCCTCCGCCCCAAGCCGACGGTAAGTCGGTGGCACATTCGCCAAGTCCTGCACAATGATTAAAGCGGGGTCGGCATAACCAAAAGCCAGCTCTGGCGTCAGCTTTACTTCAACGCGATCGCCGGCAAAATGCCCTTCCAACCCTTGCTCAATTTCCACGAATAAACCACTGCTAGCCCCCTGCACATAGCCGGTCGGCATATCTTGCTGGCCCATGATCTGTCCTTCTTCCGACAAGACCGAATACGTCATATAAACCACTTTTCCCCGGCAAATTGCTTCAGCATCTTGACTCATCTTTAACTCCAAAAAGTAAGGTAAATAAGGTTAGGTGAGGCGAGAAAAATCAACATGCACCTGAAATTCGCTGACCTCTTCCGCCACCCAGGTCAGCGTCAATTCGACGGCTTGCATGATTTTTTCAAAGCCCGCTTCCGATTGCGATACGGTGAAATAAGGTTGCGCCTTGATGCGTGCCGCCCGATTGGTTTGCACACGAATTGCGCCGCCCAAATAATGATCTTCCAGCCTTAATTCTGTTAGATCGGGCCAGTTAAACGTCTGGCCAAATCCGCCGACAATTTCATTTTTTACGACATAACGGCCAGCCGGGCCGTCACAAGACGGCATCGCCAAATGCAGTCGCGTGGTCAGACGGCCACTCCCCACCGACTTCAAGGCCACCATTAAACGATGATCTTTTACCGAATAAATTTTAACCACCCGCACCGCATCCTTCTCGCTACCGGCTTGCCCCATGCACAACACCGCGCCGCCTTGCACCACCGTGCTGCTGTATTCAACCGGGCGTTTGGCATCAAAATCGGTCCAGGTTTCCACAAAACAACCGCGGCTGCGTGTATCTGGC
>CAYWXO010000044.1:15944-17842 GCA_964462255.1 uncultured Thiobacillus sp.
GGCATCAAAATCGGTCCAGGTTTCCACAAAACAACCGCGGCTGCGTGTATCTGGCGACATATCCTGGGATGACATGTTGGCAGGCGCATTGGCAAAATAAGGCTCAGCCTGGCGTTGCAGCGTGTCGGCAAAATTTTGCCCCAGCACATAACTAGACAGCTCAATCAGCGACGAATCTTTATCCGGCCGTAATACCGCCTGCAACGCCAAGCTGGATAAGAACACCTCGTCTATCCCATCCAGGTCAATATCGCTGGAAAACTGCGCCGGTCTGCTTTGCAGGCTATCGAGCCGGCGCTCCAGCCCAATCAAGGCACGCCAAACCGCACGGCGTAAGTGCGGCAGATAAATGCCGCCAAACAAACCATGCCAATAAGCATCGTTGGCCTGCGCTTCATGCAGCAATTCCAGCAGATCTTGTCGCACCTGCTCAGCCGGCAAACTGGCCAGACGCGCCGATAAACCCAACATGCGCTTATGCATCCAATTGGCTTGCGGGTAGCGCGTCAAGAAATTTTTCCAGATGCCGCCTCGAATAAACGGGCGATCCCGCTCCAGAACACCTTTGTGCTGCGCGTCCTGCACTAATTCACGGTAGTGCTGGGCCGCGACGGCCGGCAAAGTCCACGCGTTCATTTCGCTGTAAGAAACCGTCGGCAGATAGACGATGCCCCGCGTCGGTGCATGGTCATGATAAGCACGGAAGTGCATGCTCTTGATCCGGTCTGAACGCAATACGCCTTCAATAAAATCCGTCAACCAGCCCTGCTCATAGACCCAATGGTAAGTCTCTGGCCAGCCGCCAAATTTCTCCAGGTCATCAAAGTAAATGGCAGCCGCACGCTGGCTGGCATCGGCCTGCGCCTCGATGAACGCAACGGCTTCATGCGCGGGAGAAAACGGCAGGCGATAGCGCAAGGCAGCAGCAATGGGAAAAAGATCGAGTCGGCGGCCATCTTCTTCCGTCGTATGGTAGCCATTCAATTTTTCCTGCTCGCACCCGGCGCAAAGAAAGTGGTAATCATCGACCATCACATAATCTATGCCGGAATCGATCAGCGCCGGCACAACCGTCGCTTCCCATACCCGCTCGGTTAGCCACGCCCCGCGCGGTCGCTGGCCAAAAATTTGTTCGATACGGTCCGACATGGCAGCCAGTTGACTGATGCGATCCCGCTGTGGAATCGCCGCCAGCACCGGTTCCATATCGCCGCCACCAAACAGCTCAACCTGCCCGCGTTGCGACATTTCGCTCAATAACGCCATATCGTGCGGATGTTGCCTAAACAGCCATTCCAGCAAGCCACCGGAACAATGCAGGGCAAAACGAAACTCCGGGTAGCGATACACGGTGGCGAAGAAGGGCTTATAACAACGCTGAAAAGTCTCTTCCATCACTTCAGGAAAATTACCAACAGGTTGATGCGCATGCACACCAAACAACAAAGCAACCGTTTGACTCATGGGGGACTCTTAGGAGAAGAAGAAGGCAGATTCGCCAGAAAAGCAATGGGATAGTGACGACCCGGCAACCGGTTATTCAGCACTAAACCAACGCCGATGAGTAAGGCCGAATTCAGCAGCACGACGCCAATAAAGCCGATGTTTTTTTTAAGGATCCGGCGACCACCGAGAATGGGCAGTAGCGCGGTGCCGCGCATGCAGGCAGCGCAGCGATAACTGCAAGATCACGGTCAGGGACATCGCCAACAGGCAGGCCAGAATGGTCGAGGTCCCCACTCATGTTGCGCCTCGACGCATCACGCCGCCGGCTTCTGCCCAATGCTGTGCAGCAGCATCGCTCTGGCACAGCGGATGCTGAAGATATTCGGGTGCGCTGACACCCAATGTTTCGTACAAGCGTTGCAGTTTTTGCCGATAAACCCGGTCGAAACTGA
>CAYWXO010000045.1:0-5091 GCA_964462255.1 uncultured Thiobacillus sp.
ACCAATACCAGCAATCGCGCACTTTCTTGGTGCAAAGCGCACCCGCATGCACGCATTTACGGGCAAATCCATCCTCTTTTTATTCCCTTCACTGCCTTTATTCCCCCTTTTTGTGGCAATTTCGACGGTGGCATCTAACTTGCTTAGCGTAACGCGCTGCTGGATTTTTACCTGACAGTTTATGATTTTCACAGGAATCCCTTGCCATGAGCATTCGCGTTGCCATCCGTCACAAGACCCATTATCGCTATGATCGCCCGGTGAATTTAGGGCCGCATGTGTTGCGCTTGCGCCCGGCTGCGCACAGTCGCACCCCCATATTGGCCTATTCCCTGCGCATTCTTCCCGAAAAACACTTTATCAATTGGCAGCAAGATCCCTTCGGAAATTATCTGGCTCGCCTTATTTTCACCGAGAAAACAACGCATTTGGCCATTGAAGTTGAAGTGATAGCCGATATGACGGTGATCAATCCCTTCGATTTTTTCCTGGAAGAGTACGCAACCGAATATCCGTTTAGCTATGACGCGCAGTTAGAAAAAGAACTGGTTCCTTACAGTGAACTAACCGAATCTGGGCCACTACTGATGGCCTGGCTGGAAGGGGTTGACCGCACGCCACGTCGCACGCAAGACTTTTTAGTCGATTTGAATCAGCGGCTTTGGCAAGATCTGCAATACAACGTTCGCCTGGAGCCTGGCGTCCAAACTTGCGAACAAGCCCTGGATTTAAGCTGTGGTTCCTGTCGTGATAGTGCGTGGTTATTGGTGCAGGTATTACGCCATCTCGGTTTCGCTGCGCGTTTTGTTTCTGGCTATTTGGTGCAATTGAGTGCCGATGTGAAATCGTTGGATGGCCCTTCCGGCCCAGAGCAAGACTTCACCGATTTACATGCTTGGGCGGAAGTCTATGTGCCTGGCGCGGGCTGGATAGGGCTCGATCCCACCTCAGGCTTATTCGCCAATGAAAACCATATTCCGTTGGCCTGCACACCTGACCCGGTCAGCGCGGCACCGGTCAGCGGCATGATGGATGAATGTGAAGTCAGCTTCAGCTTTGATAACAGCGTCGTACGCATCCATGAAGACCCGCGCGTGACCAAACCGTATCGCGACGATCAGTGGTTGGCGATAGACGCGCTTGGCCGTGCGGTGGATGCCAAATTACTAGAATATGACGTGCGCCTTACCATGGGGGGCGAACCCACTTTTGTCTCCATTGATGACATGGAATCCGCGCAATGGAATACGGCAGCGTTAGGCAAGCACAAGTTGGAACGGGCGCAAGATTTATGGAATCGACTGACGCAGCATTTTGCGCCGAACGGACTTAAATTCTCCGGCCAAGGCAAGTGGTATCCCGGCGAGCCTTTGCCGCGCTGGGCGCTGGGAATTTTCTGGCGCACCGACGGTGTCGCGTTATGGAAGCAGCCGGCTTTGCTGGCGAATGAAGGTCAATCGTATGCTCACACCCCCGCGATGGCGGCGGAATTTGCCGCATTGCTGGCGACGCGGCTGGGTTTGTCGCCGGCTTTTGTGCAAGCCGGCTATGAAGATGCGCTGCACTACTTACTAAAAGAAGCCGAGACACCGATCAATCTCGACCTTAAAACCATCAACTTAAAAGACCCGTTAGAACGGCGCAGTTTGGCTGCCAAATTGTCGCGCGGGTTGGATGAGGCGGTGGGTTATGTGCTGCCGATTGCTCGCGATAGCACGAAAAATTGCTGGCGAAGCAGTGTCTGGCGTTTCCGGCGTGGCCGTTTATTTTTGCTGCCGGGCGATTCGCCGATCGGTCTGCGTCTGCCGTTGGATAGCCTGCCCTGGGTCGCCGAGGCCGAACGCGAACATCCCATTCCGCTGGATCTGTTTGCGCCACGCGCCAAATTGGCGGAGGACTACGGTGAAATTGCCCAGCGATATGCCGAAATTGTGCCGCTGCAAAATGCACATCCTGAGATTTACGCACAATCCTTAGCCGATGAGGTCACCGCCGTTAAAGTCATCCACACGGCACTTTGCGTTGAAGTGCGGGGTGGGGTGCTGCGGATCTTCATGCCGCCGCTGTCAACCTTGGAAAATTACCTCGAACTGACCGCGGCCATTGAGGCCGTTGCGACCGAAATGAACACGCCGGTGATTTTGGAAGGCTACGAGCCGCCACGCGATTGGCGCTTACAACGTCTCATGGTTACCCCTGATCCCGGTGTTATCGAAGTCAATATTCACCCGGCCACAAATTGGGATGATCTGGTCAGTAATACGCGCTTGCTGTACGAAGAAGCCCGTTTAGCGCGCTTAACGACGGAAAAATTCATGCTGGATGGGCGTCATACCGGCACCGGCGGCGGCAACCACGTCACGCTGGGCGGGGCGACGCCAGCCGATAGCCCAATGTTGCGCCGGCCTGATCTGGTGATGAGTTTGGTGGGTTATTGGCAACATCACCCCGGCTTGTCTTACCTATTTTCCGGCATGTTCATCGGCCCGACCAGCCAAGCGCCACGCGTGGATGAAGGACGTGACGAAAAATTGTATGAGTTAGAAATCGCTTTCCAGCAAATGCCCACCGGCGAAACCAATCAACTGTGGCTAGTGGATCGCCTCCTGCGTAATCTCTTGGTTGATCTCACTGGAAATACGCACCGCTCCGAGTTTTCTATCGACAAACTGTACTCGCCAGACAGCCCCAGCGGTCGGCAAGGGTTGGTCGAATTCCGCGGATTTGAAATGCCACCGCATTGGCAAATGAGTGCAGCGCAAATGCTGTTGTTGCGCGTTTTGGTAGCACGCTTTTGGCAAAAGCCCTATCGGCATCGCCTAGTCCGTTGGGGCACCGAACTGCATGACCGCTTCATGTTGCCGCATCATGTCCGCGCTGACCTGTTGGATGTGGTGCGGGATATTCAGGAGTCGGGTTATCCATTCCAGGCAGACTGGCTAGATCCCTATATTGAATTCCGTTTCCCGCGCATCGGCACGGTCAAAATCGACGATATCGAAATTGAACTGCGCACGGCCATTGAACCCTGGCATGTTTTAGGCGAAGAACTTAGCAATGTGGGCACCGCACGCTTCGTCGATTCTTCCGTCGAACGCATCCAGGTATTAGTTACTGGGCTAACGGAAAGTCGCTACGTGTTGGCCTGCAATGGTCGGCGCGTGCCGTTGCGTAATACCGGACGGCAAGGCGAATTCGTCGCCGGCATTCGTTATCGCGCATGGCAACCGCCGTCGGCGCTGCATCCCACTATCGGCATTCATTCGCCGCTCATCATCGACCTGATCGACACGTGGACTGGCAAAGCGGTCGGCGGCTGCGCCTATCACGTCAGCCACCCTGGCGGCCGTAGTTATGATGTCTTCCCGGTCAACGCCAATGAAGCTGAATCGCGCCGCGTCAACCGTTATCAAGACTGGAATCACACGCCGGGCACGTTGCCGATTCCGCCCGATCTCGCCCGCTTGGCAGAATTTTTTCCACACGGTAGCGGCTTAAAACCGATGGCTCCGCCACCCGAAGAACCCACGCATGAATATCCTTATACTTTGGATTTAAGGCGGCGCGCAGCGTGAGAAGTTTATTGCCGATCCTCACGATGTCGTTATCATTTCGCGCATGACTTCCTCGTTCCTTCACGCTGCACTCGCTCCGGATTACCACCCCCAGCCAGAAGTCTGGGATGAAATGTGGGATGCGCAATCCGGCGTGCGTCCGCATTGGGATAATTTGGTCGCAGGCTTGGCGACGTTAAGTCCGCGTGATTGGTCAGCACGCGGGCAACGCATTAAACGTTTGCTGCGTGAGAATGGCGTCACCTATCACGTCTATAACGACCCGCGCGGATATTCCCGCACTTGGGAGCTGGACCCGGTTCCCTTACTAATTGACGCAACTGAATGGCGCAATGTTGAAGCCGGTTTGGAACAACGCGCCCGCCTGCTTGATCTGGTGTTACGCGATTTATATGGCCCGCAAACCCTACTTAAACGTGGCGTGTTGCCGCCGGATCCTTTTCTTGCGCATGCCGGTTATTTGCGCCCTTTAATCGGCGCGTTACCAGCCGATCGACGCCAATTGATTTTTTATGCGGCCGATTTAGTGCGCGGGCCGGATGGGCGCATCTGGGTCATGGCGGATCGCACGCAAGCGCCATCAGGGGCTGGCTATGCCTTAGAAAATCGCACTGTAATGGCGCGCACCTTTCCTGAGTTTCTGGAAGACAGCAGCATTGCCCGCCTTAATCCTTGGTTGGAAGCGGTGCGTGCAGCCTTAAATAGTCTTGGGCAAGTGATGCGCGAACAGGCTGAAGTGGTTGTGCTGACGCCCGGCCCGGCGAACGAAACCTATTTTGAGCATGCTTATCTGGCTGCCCGTTTAGGTTACAACCTTGCCCAAGGCGATGATTTAACCGTGCGCGATGGCCGTGTTTGGCTTAAATCGGTACAAGGGCTAAAACCGGTTGATGTCATCTTGCGCCGCGTTGATGAGGCCTGGTGCGATCCGCTCGAATTACGGCAAGAATCACGTTTGGGCGTCGCCGGGCTCGTCGAAGCGATCCGACGCGGTCATGTTGCCATGGCTAATCCGCTCGGTAGTGGCTTGCTTGAAAACCCTGCATTAATACCGTTTCTGCCGGTGTTGGCAAAAACGCTGCTGGGCGAAAAATTGCGCTTGCCGAGCGCGGCAACCTGGTGGTGCGGGCAGCCGCGCGAACGCGACCACGTGTTGGCTAATTTGCAACGCCTGGTGTTAAAGCCTATTCATCGCGGCCAAGCCAGTGAAACGGTGTTTGGTGCTGACCTGGATCGCAAACAACTTGCTGCATGGCGCGAACGAATTCTGGCGCAACCGCACCTTTTTGTCGGTCAGGAACCGATCCATCCTTCGACGGCGCCGATACTTCATAACGGCCGCTTGCAGCCGCAACAAACCAGCTTACGTACTTTTCTAGTCAGTCAGGCGGAAGGCTATGCCGCGTTACCGGGCGGCTTAACGCGCTGCAGCAATAGCTATCAGTTGTCCGCACAAAACGGCGCACTCAATAAAGATACTTGGGTGATTAATGCGCAAACGTTGATGACACAGACG